>NZ_ALIP01000033.1:0-34245 GCF_000283075.1 Pseudoxanthomonas sp. GW2 | reverse complement strand
GTGCGCGCACGCGCGACGGCCAGGCCTGGCCACGGCAGGGCGGCAGCGTCGCCGGAGACGGTTTGCGCGGAGCCGGTCGGGCGCGGCTTCCTGGCCGGGGCGCGGCGGTGCTCGCCCCGGGTGTCCGGGACGTCCGGGGCGGCATCGACAGCGTGTACCGAAGGGGCGTGGTGCGGGGGAAGGCTGGCGTTGCCCGGGCGGAGAAGGAGGCCGGTGGCCAGCACCAGCATGGCCAGCAGCGCGGTCAGCACCGCCACGGCCGCCGATCCGCTGCGCGGATGCGGCGGAGCCGCCACGGACGGGCGGGCCTGGACGGAGTGCTGGAGCCTGTTCACACATTTCCCCGATGCGCGGCCCTGGGCCGACCGCGGCATCTTAAACGGGAATGGTTCTCAAATGCAACGGAAAACGGGTCCCGTCTGGCTCAGGTTTCGGCCCATTGCCGCAGCAGGTTGTGGTACACGCCGGTCAGCTGCAGTACCGCGGCCTGGTCGGCGCCGCTGCGGCGCAGGGCCTGGATCGAGCTGTCCAGCTCGAACAGCAGGCGGCGGCGGCCGTCGTCGCGGACCATGCTCTGGATCCAGAAGAACGAGGCCAGGCGCGCGCCACGGGTCACCGGGTTGACCTGGTGCAGGCTGGTGGACGGGTACAGGATCAGGTCGCCGGCCGGCAGCTTCACCTCGTGCTCGCCATAGGTATCGCTGACCAACAGCTCGCCGCCGTCGTATTCCTCCGGGTCGCTGAGGAACAGGGTGCAGGACACGTCGCTGCGCAGCTGCTCGCCCTGGCCCAGGTCCATCACCGCGCCGTCGACGTGGAAGCCGTAGGTGCCGCCGCCGGCGTAGCGGTTGAAGCGCGGCGGCAGGTACTTGAGCGGCAGCGCGGCGCTGAAGAACAGCGGATGCTTCGCCAGGGCGGTGAGGATGGCCTCGCCCAGCTCGCGTCGCAGCGGCGAGAACTCGGGCAGCTGCTCGTTGCGCTTCACCTGGGCGCCGAGGTGGCCGACGGTCTCGCGGCCGTCGGTCCAGTCGGCCTGTTCCAGTTTGCGCCGGAATCCGGCGACCTGGTCCCTGGTCAGGACTTCGGGGATATGCAGCAGCATGGCTTACTCCGGTGCATGGGCCGCGACCAGTGTGCGGATTTCGGGATGGGGCGAGGTGGCCAGCTCCGGCCGGATGCGTTCCAGGAACGCCGGGCTGCCATGGGCCAGGGCCTGGCGCAGCAGGGTCACCGCGGCGGCGACCTCGCCCTGCTGCAGCAGGATCGAGGCCAGGTTGGCCTGGCCGCGGAAATCGCCGGCCTCTGCGGCGCGGCGGTACCAGTCCAGCGCGGCCTGCGGGTCCGCCGGCACCACGCGGCCTTCCTCGAGGTAGCGGGCCACCAGGTTCATCGACTTGGCATGGCCCAGCGCGGCGGCGCGCGCGTACAGGGCGTAGGCGCCGGCTTCGTCGCGGGGCAGGCCGCGGCCGGTGGCCATCAGGTTGGCCAGGTTGTACATGCCCCAGTCCAGGCCCAGCCCGGCCGCGCGCCGGTACCAGACCGCGGCCAGGGCCGGGTTGGCGGGCGTGCCTTCGCCCAGCTCGTGGCAGCGGCCGAGCATGTTCATCGCCAGGGCGTCGCCGTTGTTGGCGGCCACCTGGTACCAGAGCACGGCCGCCTCCGGGTCGCGCGCGGTGCCGCGGCCTTCCACCAGCATCTGCGCCAGCAGGGTCTGCGCCGCCACCGTGCCGGCCCTGGCCAGGCGGGCGACCTCGGCAAAGGCCTGTTCCGGGGCGTCCTTCAGCAGCCCGGCCAGGGCCTGGGCGTCGAAGGCGGGCGGTGTGGCGCTGGCGGGAGGCGTGTCCATCGGACGGGGGCGGCAGGTGGCCTGCCGCCCCGCGGGCATCAGAACTTCACGTTGAAGGTCAGGGTCGCCGCGCGGCCCGGCGCGATGCTGGCGTAGTGCGAGGCGTAGGCGCGGGTGAAGTACAGCTCGTCGGTCAGGTTCTGCAGGTTCAGCTGCAGGGTGTAGCGCTGGCCGAAGGCATAGCTGGCCATGGCGTCCCAGCGGGTGTAGCCGGGGATCCACTTGCTGTTGGCCACGTCGCCGTACTGCTTGCTGGAGTAGGTGGCGCCGCCGCCGATGGTCAGGCCGGAGGCGAAGCTGTAGGTGGTCCACAGGTTGGCACTGTGCTTGGCCACGTTCGGGAACACGTTGCCGTTGTACGGCGAGGGCACGTAGACCCCGCCGGGACAGGTGCGGCCAGGCACGGCGCAGACGTAGCCGTTCTCCACCAGTTCGGCGTCCATCCAGGTGTAGCCACCGGACACGTTCCAGTTGTCGGTCAGCCTGCCGTTGAAGCCCAGCTCCACGCCGTCGACTTGCTTCTTGCCGGCGTTCTGCGTGGTGCCGTTGGCGACGGTGATGCGCGCGTTGTCCATCACCGTGTGGAACGCGGCCGCGGTAAGCGACAGGCGGTCGTCGAGCAGGTTCCACTTCAGGCCCAGCTCGATGTTCTCGCTTTCCTGGGGCTCGAGGTCCTGGATCGCGGCGCTGAGGCCGTCGGAGCCGTCGCCGCCGTCCATGCCCGGGGGCGTGGACGAAGTGCCCCAGGACAGGTAGATGCTGCCGTTGCGGGTCGGCTTGAACACCACGCCGGCCTGGTAGTTCAGGTAGTCGGATCCGTGCCGCAGCACGGTCGGCGCGGCGTTGGCCGACGGGGTGACCTGCACGGTCCGGAAGTCGTCGTAGCGCAGGCCCAGGTTGAGCAGCCAGGACGGCGAAAGCTCGATGGTGTCGAACAGGTAGAGCGAGGTAGTCTCGGTGTCCTGGCGCACGTCCAGCGCGCGGTTGCTGCGGGTCACCGTCTGCCCGGCCGACCAGGGGTCGTCCGGGTTGGGATGGCGGAAGTCGGTGCAGTTGTAGCCGGTGGCCGCGCCCGTGGTCGGGCAGCTGGTGTCGCCGGTCAGGAAGTTGTTGGTGCCCGGCGCCAGGATGTAGTTGCCGCGGCGCGTCTTCTCGTCGCTGTACTCGATGCCGGCGCTGTAGCTGTGGGCCAGCGCGCCGGTGCGGAAGCTGCCGGTCAGGCTCAGCTGGTCGGCCAGGGTGCGGGTGGTGGTGTCGCGGCTGTTGGTGCGGCGCCACAGGGTGCCGTACAGCAGCGGGTTGCCCTTGCTGTCGTCCGGCTGGGTCCACAGGTAGTCGTTGCGGGTCTCGCCGTAGCGCAGGACCTGGCGCAGCTTGTGCTCGCCCAGGGCGAAGCTGGCGTCGACCGTGGTGATGTCGGCGCGGGTGCGCTGGAAGTCGCGGTCCTTCAGGCCGTAGTAGTTGCTGCGGTCCGGGACCAGCGGGCGGCCGTCGCCGTTGAGCACGGCGTTGGCGCCGGACAGCGGGTTGGAGTACGGGAAGCCGCCGGCGTCGGGCAGGTCGTCGGTTTCCAGGTGGTAGTGCGACAGGATCAGCTGGGCGTCGCCGTTGAGGCCGAAGGCGAGCGAGGGGGCCACGCCCCAGCGCGAGACGTTGGCCGCGTCGCGGCCGGGGATGTCGGCATCGTGGCGCATCAGGTTCAGGCGCGCGGCGCTGCCTTCGCCGATCTGCACGTTGGCGTCGACCGTGCCGCGGCGGTAGCCGTCGCTGCCCACGCCCAGGCCGATGCTGGTTTCGTCCTTGAGCCTGGGGGTCTTGCTGACCAGGTTGATGCTGCCGCCGCCGGAGTCGCGGCCGCCGTAGGCCGAGCTGGGGCCCTTCACCACCTCGACCTGCTCGAGGTTGAACACCTCGCGGGTCTGCGAGCCCACGTCGCGCAGGCCGTCGATGAAGGTGTTGCTCTGCGCGTCGAAGCCGCGGATGAAGGGGCGGTCGCCGGTCGGGTTGCCGCCTTCGCCGGCGCCGAAGGTGATGCCCGGCACCAGGCGCAGGGCGTCCTGCAGGCTGGTGGCGCCGGTCTGCTCCAGCAGGCCCTGGGGAATGATCGAGACCGACTTGGGCGTGTCCACCAGGTCGGCGGTGAACTTGGACGAGGACGGGTTGAACCAGCTGCCGCGCACGTCGACGCGGTCCAGGTCGGTCGCGGCCGGTTCCGGGTTGGCATCGGCCGGGGTGGCGGCCTGCGCCGGCACGGCGAGCATGGCCAGCGAGGCGCCGGCCAGGACCGAGGCGCCGGGCAGGGCGGAGGTGGAACGTGGGACCGGGTGCTTGCGGGACTTGATGTAGGACACCGATGGATCCTTGGGGACAGGGGGTGGCAGGACGCGCATGGCGGCGGCGGTACGCGGAACGGGGCGGTACGCACCGGCTGGCGGCGGCTGCCGGAATCGGGGAGGGAAGCGGATGGCGCCTGCCGCGGGGCGACCGGCGGTGCGGGCGCGGGCAGTGCAGGCTCAGGCCTGCTGGGGTGGCGCGCCGCCACGCGGTGGCCGGTACCACGGCCGGCTGGCGGCCGGGAACCGGGCCGCGGCCGCCGGTACGGCCCTGGCCGGGGGCGTGGGGGAGGCGGAAGGCTGAGGCAGGGCGGCCGGCTCAGCGCCGGCCGGGTCCGCCACCATGGCAACCGGGAGTGGCGGCAGCAGGCCCGGATCCCCGCCGTGCGCGGGGGCGTGCATGCAGGCGCGCACGAGCAGCGCCAGGGCATGGGCCTGCGCCTGGCCCGCGCTCGCGGCAGCCGCGGCCATGAGGATGGCGGCCAGCACGCCGGCGCGGGCCAGCGTGCGCAGGGGGCGGCAATGGGACTGGATGCGGCGCAAGAGGGCGGGACCGGGAAGGTTGTCCCGCCATCTTAATGAGATTAATTCCCATTCACAAGGTGAATAGGCGCGATCGTCAGCGGTCGTCGCGGGTCCAGATGCCGGTGGCGTCCAGCTTCACCGGGAACTTGGGGACCGGGGAGTAGGCCGGGGCGCACAGCGCGCGGCCGTCGCGCAGGTCGAAGCGGGCGCCGTGCAGCACGCACTCGATGCTGCCCTCGGCCGGATCCACCGAGCCGGCGGACAGCTCGTAGTCCTCGTGGCTGCAGCGGTCCTCCAGCGCGTACAGCTCGCCGTCGAGGTTGACCACCAGGATCGGGGTATCGGTGACTTCGTCGAACACGGTGCGCATCTCGCCCGGCAGCAGCTCGCCGGGGGCGCAGACGAAGGTCCAGGTCCCGCTCATGCCGCCACCCCGGCGTGCAGCGGCTTCTCCAGCACCTCGAAGCGCAGGTCGTCGCGCAGCGGGATGCCGAAGCGCTCGTCGCCGTAGGGGAAGGGCTTGTGGATGCCGGTGCGGCGGTAGCCGCGGCGCCCGTAGTAGGCGATCAGGCTGTCGCGCACGTCGATCACGGTCATGCGCATCACCGGCAGGTCCCAGTCCTCGCGGGCGATGCGCTCGGCCTCGGCCAGCACCGCCTTGCCCAGGCCGCCGCCCTGCAGCTCCGGGCGCACCGCGAACATGCCGAAGTAGCCGGCGCCGTCCTCCTCGGCCACGTGCGCGCAGGCCAGCAGCGCGCCGCCGCGCTCGGCCAGCAGCACGATGCTGCGCGGGCGGGCGAGGTCGGTGGCGAGGACGTCCGGATCGATGCGCGGGCCGTCCAGCAGGTCGGCCTCGGTGGTCCAGCCTTTGCGGCTGCTCTCGCCGCGGTACGCGGAGGTGACCAGTTCGACGATGGCGGGGATGTCGGCGTGGGTGGCGTGGCGGAAGGTCAGTGCGTCCATCCGCGCATTCTAGGCCGGGGCGTGCCGGCCGGCAGCCCGCGGGCGGCCGTGCGCGGCGGCCCGGCGGACGGAGCAACGGGCCGGGCGCCGCCGCTCAGGCGAGCAGGCGGCGGGTCTTTTCCAGCGCGGCGACGAAACGGTCGATCTCCTCGTGCGTGTTGTAAAACGCCAGCGAGGCGCGCAGGGTCGCGGCCACGCCGTAGTACTGCAGCAGCGGATGGGCACAGTGCTGGCCCGAGCGCACGGCCACGCCTTCCAGGTCCAGCAGGGTGGCCAGGTCGTGCGCGTGCGCGCCCTCCACGAGGAACGAGATCACCGCGGCCTTGCCCGGCGCGGTGCCGAAGATGCGCAGGCCCGGGATGGCCTGCAGCGCCTCGGTGGCGTGCGCCAGCAGTTCGGCCTCGCGCGCGGCGATCGCGTCCATGCCGATCGCGTCGAGGTAGTCGATGGCCACGCCCAGGCCGACGAAGCCGGCGATGTTGGGGGTGCCGGCCTCGAACTTGTGCGGCGGGTCGTTGAACACCGTGCCGTCGAAGCTGACCTCCTTGATCATCTCGCCCCCGCCGATGAACGGCGGCATCGACTCCAGGTGCTCGCGCCGCGCCCACAGCGCGCCGGTGCCGGTGGGGCCGCACATCTTGTGGCCGGTGACGGCGTAGAAGTCGCAGCCGATGGCGGCCACGTCCAGCTTCAGGTGCGGCGCGGCCTGGGAGCCGTCGACCACGGTGACGATGCCGCGGCGGCGCGCCTCGCGGCAGATCTCGCGCACCGGGTTGACCGTGCCCAGCACGTTGGATACGTGGGCCACGGCCAGCAGCTTCACGTCCGGGGTCATCGCGCGGTGGAGGCCGTCCAGGTCGAGGCTGCCGTCGGGCAGGATCTCGGCGACCTTGATCTTCGCCCCGGTGCGCTGCGCCACCAGCTGCCAGGGCACGATGTTGGCGTGGTGCTCCATGCGCGACACCAGGATGGTGTCGCCCTGCTTCAGCCGCGGCAGCGCCCACGAGTACGCCACCAGGTTGATGGCGAAGGTGGTGCCGCTGCACAGCACGACCTCGTCGGCGCGCACGTTGAGGAAGCGCGCCAGGCGCGCGCGCGAGGCCTCGTACGCCTCGGTGGCCTCGGTGCCAAGGGCGTGCACGGCGCGGCTGACGTTGGCGTTGTGGCGGCGGTAGAACTCGTCCTGCGAGGCAACCACCGGCAGCGGCTTCTGCGAGGTGTTGGCATTGTCCAGGTACACCAGCGGGTGGCCGTGGACCTCGCGCATCAGCAGCGGGAAGTCGGCCCGCACCCGCTCCCAGTCCACCGCGCCGGGGTGGCCGGGCAGGGCAGCGTCGTGCACGGCGGGGATCCCGTTCATGCCGCCACCCCGCCGCCCAGGGCAGTGGCCAGCGCCGCGTCGAGGCGGTCCAGCAGCAGCTGGCGCAGGCCCTCGTCCTCCAGCGCGCCCAGCGGCTCGCGGCAGAAAGCCACGGTCAGCAGGCGCTGCGCCTCGGCCAGCGGCACGCCGCGCGAGCGCAGGTAGAACACCGCGTTGGCGTCGAGCTGGCCGACGGTGGCGCCGTGCGCGGCCTTGACCTCGTCGGCGTCGATCACCAGCACCGGCTGGGTGTCGATCTCGGCGTCGGCCGACAGCAGCAGGTTCTTGTTGGACAGGCTGGCGTCGGTGCCGTCGGCGCCGGGGCGGATGTTGATCCCGCCGTGGAACACCACCCGGCTGCGGCCGTCGGCGATGCCGCGCCAGAGCAGGTCGCAGGCGGTGTCGCGGGCGATGTGCTCGATGCCCAGGCGGGTGTCGACATGGCGGCGGCCGCTGCCCAGCAGCACGCCGTTGGCGGTCAGGCGGGCGCCGTCGCCCTCCAGGCGCACGTTGAGTTCGTTGCGGCTGAGCCCGGCGCCCAGCTCCAGGTCGAAGCGGCGGTACTGCGCATCGCGCGCAAGCACCGCGTCGGTGCGGGCGAAGCGGGTGGCCCGGGCGGCGTCGGCCTGGACCCGGGCGTGGCGGACCAGCACGCGCTTGCCGGCATGCAGGTGCAGCACGTCGTTGGCCAGGTGGGCGTGGTCGCCGGCGCCGAGCTGGTGCTCGACGATGTCCAGCGCCGCGTCGTCGCGCAAGTCGATGAAGTGGCGCAGGTGCCAGGCGCGGTCGCCGTCCTGCGGCACGCCCACGAACACCAGGTGCAGCGGCGCGGGCAGGCGCACCCCGGCGTCCAGCCGCACCACCGCGCCGTCCTCGGCCAGGGCGGCGTTGGCGCGGGCGAAGACCTCGTCGCGGCGCTCGTAGCGGCGCAGCAGGAAGTTGGCGTCGCGCGGCTGCCCGCGCTCCAGTACCTGCGACAGCGCCTCCACGCTGGCGCCGTCCGGCAGGCCGGACAGGTCGCTGCGGGCGGCGTCGAAGCGTCCGTTGGCGAACACCAGGCGCGGGGCGGGAATACCCTCGACCAGTGCCGGGTCGAACGCCGGCGGGGTGGTATCCGCCGGGGCGAAGCTGCGGCGCTCCAGCGCGCGCAGCGGGGTGTACTTCCAGGCTTCCTCGCGCGGGCCGGGCAGGCCGTCGGCCAGCAGCGCCTCCAGCGCGGCGCGGCGGCGCGGGCCCAGTTCCTGCGCCTCCGGCGCGCGCAGGGCATCGAAGCCCTGGCGGAACGATTCCAGCAGCGCGGCCATTACGCCACCCGTTCCGGGGCGACCCGGTCCTTGAGCCAGGCGTAGCCGTGCTTCTCCAGTTCCAGCGCCAGTTCCGGGCCGCCGGTCTGGACGATGCGGCCGTCGGCCAGCACGTGGACCACGTCCGGCTTGATGTAGTCCAGCAGGCGCTGGTAGTGGGTGATCACCAGGAACGAGCGCTCGGCGGTGCGCAGGGCGTTGACGCCGTCGGCCACGGTCTTGAGCGCGTCGATGTCCAGGCCCGAGTCGGTCTCGTCGAGGATCGCCAGCTTCGGCTCGAGCACGGCCAGCTGGAAGATCTCGTTGCGCTTCTTCTCGCCGCCGGAAAAGCCCTCGTTGACGCCGCGGTGCAGCAGTTCGTCCTTCAGGTGCAGCACGGCCAGCTTCTCGCGCACCAGCTTGAGGAACTGCATCGAGTCCAGCTCGTCCTGGCCGCGCACCTTGCGCTGGGCGTTGAGCGCGCTGCGCAGGAAGTAGGTGTTGTTCACGCCCGGGATCTCCACCGGGTACTGGAAGGCGAGGAACAGGCCGGCGGCGGCGCGCTCCTCCGGCTCCAGTTCCAGCAGGGCCTGGCCGTCGAACTCGACCGAGCCGGCGGTGACCTCGTAGCCGTCGCGGCCGGCGAGGATGTTGCCGAGCGTCGACTTGCCGGCGCCGTTGGGGCCCATGATGGCGTGCACCTGGCCCGGCTTCACCTCCAGCGAGAGGCCCTTGAGGATTTCCTTGCCGGCGACGCTGGCGTGGAGGTTTTCGATCTTGAGCATGGGATTGGGGATTCGGGATTGGGGATTCGGTATTCGGGATTGGATCCGGAAGGCGCCGGGGGCCGGAGGAAGGGGACACTCGCGCGGTCCCCGGCTCCCCGGATCGACCCCCGGAAGCGGCGGCCTCAGCCGACGCTGCCTTCGAGCGAGACTTCCAGCAGCTTCTTGGCCTCCACCGCGAACTCCATGGGCAGCTCGCGGAAGACCTGCTTGCAGAAGCCGTCGACGATCAGCGAGACCGCGTCCTCCTCGGAGATGCCGCGGCTGCGGCAGTAGAACAGCTGGTCCTCGCTGATCTTGGAGGTGGTGGCCTCGTGCTCGACCGTGGCGCCGGGATTCCTCACCTCGATGTAGGGGAAGGTGTGGGCACCGCACTGCTTGCCGATCAGCAGGCTGTCGCACTGGGTGTAGTTGCGCGCGCCGTCGGCGTTGCGGTCGACCTTCACCAGGCCGCGGTAGGTGTTCTGGCCGCGGCCGGCGCTGATGCCCTTGGACACGATCTTGGACTTGGTGCGCTTGCCGACGTGGACCATCTTGGTGCCGGTGTCGGCCTGCTGGCGGTGGTGGGTCAGGGCCACGGAGTGGAACTCGCCCACCGAGTCGTCGCCCAGCAGCACGCAGGACGGGTACTTCCAGGTGATGGCCGAGCCGGTCTCCACCTGGGTCCAGGTCACCTTGCTGCGCGCGCCGCGGCATTCGGCGCGCTTGGTCACGAAGTTGTAGATGCCGCCGCGGCCTTCCTCGTCGCCCGGGTACCAGTTCTGCACGGTCGAGTACTTGATCTCCGCGTCGTCCAGCGCGACCAGCTCGACCACCGCCGCGTGCAGCTGGTTTTCGTCGCGCATCGGCGCGGTGCAGCCCTCCAGGTAGGAGACGTAGGCGCCTTCCTCGGCCACGATCAGGGTGCGCTCGAACTGGCCGGTGTGGCCGGCGTTGATCCGGAAGTAGGTGGACAGCTCCATCGGGCAGCGCACGCCCTTCGGGATGAACACGAAGCTGCCGTCGGAGAACACCGCCGAGTTGAGCGCGGCGAAGTAGTTGTCGCCGTGCGGCACCACGCTGCCCAGGTACTTGCGCACCAGGTCCGGATGCTCGCGGATGGCCTCGGACATCGAGCAGAAGATGATGCCCTTCTCGGCCAGCTCCTTGCGGAAGGTGGTGCCCACGGAGACCGAGTCGAACACCGCGTCCACGGCCACGCCGGCCAGCTTGGCGCGCTCGTGCAGCGGCACGCCGAGCTTGTCGTAGGTCTCGATCAGCTCCGGCGGCACCTCGTCCAGCGACTTGTACTTCGGACCCTTGGGCGCGGAGTAGTAGCTGATGGACTGGAAGTCGATCGGCGCGATCTGCAGCTTGGCCCAGTTGGGCATGGGCATCTGCAGCCAGCGGCGGTAGGCCTCAAGGCGCCATTCGGTCATCCAGTCCGGCTCCTCCTTCTTGGCCGAGAGCTGGCGGATGACGTCCTCGTCCAGGCCCGGGGGCAGGGAATCGGACTCGATCGGGGTGACGAAGCCGGCGTCGTAGCGACGGCCCAGGCGCTCGAGGATCTCGGCGTTCTGCGGCGCGGCTTCGGCGGTGGGGGTCTGCATGTCGGTGGCCATGGGGCTGCCTGGGGAATTCAGCTGGCTACCTGCACGGCGATCTGCCGGCGGGTGGCGGTGGAGGGGGGAGGAAGCGGGCGCAGCATCTGCGCCAGGGTCACGCCGCGCAGGGCATCGGCGACCACGTCGTTGATCAGGCGCCAGTTGGAGCGCACGCCGCACTGGTGGGCGATGCCGCACTGGTTGCTGCCGGCCTGGCTGCACTCGGTCATCGCCAGCGGGCCTTCCATCGCCTCGACGATCTCGATCAGGGTGATGTGGTCGGCGTCGCGGGCGAGGCGGTAGCCGCCGCGAACGCCGCGCAGGCCCTCGACCAGTCCGGCCTGGGCCAGCGGCTTGAGCAGCTTGCTGACGGTGGGTTGTTCCAGGCCGGAGTGCTCGGCCAGCTCGGCCGCACTGAGCACCTCGCCGGGACGGGAGGCCATGACGGTCAGGACGACCGTGGCGTAATCAGTCAGCTTGGTGACGCGGAGCATGGCAGAGGGTCGGGTGAAAACGTACCGAAATTGTACGCTTTCGCCCGCGCCGAGGCCAAGCCGGCACGGGTGGAACGCTTCAGCGCGGGTTGTCGGCGCCTGGCGCAGGCCCGGTCCCAGGTAGGGCGGGGGCGGCGCCTTCCCCGGCGGCAGTGCATCGGGGGCCGGCACGCCGGCCGCGCCGGGGCTGCGGAGGTAGCGGTAGATCGCGCGGCGGTCCTGCCCGTCCATGGCGCGCACGGCGATGTCCGGCATCATCGGACGGGTATGCAGGTGGGCGGGCTTGGGATGCGCGGCGGCATGGGCGAGAATCGCGTTCCAGTCGCCGCCCCGGAACGTCCATGCCCCGCAAGATCGTCGCCCGCAAGTCCCCCATCCACGGCAATGGCGTGTTCGCGGTGGAGCCCATCCGCAAGGGCGAGCGCATCATCGAGTACAAGGGCCTGCGCCGGACCCACGCCGAGGTCGACGCCGACAGCGCCGGCGACGTCGAGAGCGGGCACACCTTCCTGTTCACGCTCAACGACGACTACGTGATCGACGCCAACCACAAGGGCAACGACGCGCGCTGGATCAACCACAGCTGCGACCCGAACTGCGAGGCCGTGGTGGTCGAGCACGAGGGCGACGACCGCAGCAAGGACCGCATCTTCATCGAGGCGATCCGCGACATCCGCCCCGGCGAGGAGCTGACCTACAACTACGGCATCACCCTGGCCGAGCGGCATACGCCGCGGCTGAAGAAGATCTGGGCCTGCCGCTGCGGCTCGCCCAAGTGCACCGGGACCATGCTCCAGCCCAAGCGCTGAGGCGGGGTCACTCCGACGCCGGCAGCGCCGGGTCGCGGTCCAGCAGCACGTGGAGCTGGCCGTCGCGCACGCCGGCCGCTTCCACCTGCACCCCGCCCAGCAGGGCCGCCAGCGGCGGCTCGATGCGGTACACCGGCTCGCTGCGCGCGTAGTCGGCCAGCCAGGCGTTGAGCAGGCCGCGGGTGCCCTCGTCCAGGGCCAGGCCGGCCTGCGCGGGGCAGAAGTCCTCGATCGCCGGCTGCTCCAGGAAGAACGCCTTGCGCGCCGGGTCGTAGCGCAACGCGCTGCTCAGCTGCACCCGGCCGACCGGCGTGGGGGGGCCGCCGGCAGTGGCCGCGGCCAGGTCCAGGCCCAGGCGCATGCGCGTGCCCGGCGGCAGTTCCAGGCGCGGGTTGGACACGGTCAGTTCGAGCAGGCCGCCGAGGGCGCTGTGCCGTTGCGGGAACCGGCCCTGGAGGAAGGCTTGGGCTTCGGCCGCCTGCACGCTGACCTGGCGGCCCTCGAAACGGGGCGCGGCCAGCGCCGGCGGCAAGGCCAGCAGCGCGGCCAGCAGGACGGGAAGAGGGCGGGACAGGCGCATCGCGGATTCCTCGCGGATCGGAAGCACCATCCTGGCGCGGCGCGGTGAACCGGTCGTTAGCATCGCACCGCCGGCGCGACGCTCAGCTCTCCTCGCGCGGATCCAGTCGCGCCAGCAGGCGCGACAGCGGCGCGGGCAGGCCGTCGAGCAGGTCATCGGCCACCGCCGGGTGGCGGCGGACGATGCCGTCGAGCAGGCGGGCGCCGATCACCAGGGCGGTGCGTTCGTCGGCGCTGAGGCCGGGGAGGCGCTGGTTGGACTCGATCACGCGCATCCAGTCGTCGCAGCAGGGCTGCTCGAACTCGATCGCGCAGCGCCCCTGGCACGGCAGTCCGCCGTTCTCCACCGGGGTCACGGTGATGCGGTAGCGCTGTGGGGATGAAGCCATTGTTGCGGGGTCCTGAAAGGGGTGTGGCCACGATAGGCCGGCCGCCACCCGGGAACGAGGCCCCTGGCCACGATGGACCGTTCCACCGCCTCAGCGCGGCGCTTGCCCCGCGCGCAGCCGCGGCAGCGGGTCGACCGCCCCGCCGCGGCCGTATATCCCGTAGTGCAGGTGCGGTGGGGTGCCGCGCGCGTTGCCGCTGTCGCCGACGCTGCCCAGCACGGTGCCGGCCTCGACCAGGTCGCCGGGTGCCAGGCCCGGCGCCCAGTCCTCGAGGTGGGCGTAGTAGTGGGATTCGTTGCCGGGCCCGCGCACCCAGACCTGGCGCCCGCCAAGGCCGCGCTCGCGCACCGCGGTGACGATGCCGCGGGTGGTGCTGGCCACCGGCGTGCCGCGCGGGGCGAAGATGTCCGCGCCTTCGTGGCGGCGGCCGGTGCCGCGCGGCGCGCCCCAGGTCGGAGCGATGCTGCCGGCGGCCACGCCCTGCACCGGGACCGGCAGCGCCTGTGGCGCCGGTTCGCGCGCCAGTTCAAGGGCCAGCCGCGCGCGCTGCACCGCCGGGTGCTGCCAGGCCCAGGCCAGCGCCAGGCCCAGCACGGCCAGCCAGAGCAGGGTCCAGGCAAGGCCGGCCAGGCGCCGGGCGCGGGTGGGGTGGTGCGATCCCATGCGCCGAGCATGGCCCGGCGCGCGTGCCCGCAATGGCAAGGCCGGCGCCAACGAAAACGGGGCGGCCTTGCGGCCGCCCCGTCGGAAGAAGCTGGTAAGCCCGTCGCGCCGATCAGGCGGCAGCGTCCTTGAGCTTCTTCAGCGGGCGCACCTTGACCTTGACCGAAGCCGGCTTGGCGGCGAACCACTGCTCTTCCTTGGTGAACGGATTGATGCCCTTGCGGCGCGGCTTGGCCGGGACCTTGACCGCGGTGACCTTGAACAGGCCCGGCAGGGTGAAGCTGCCGACGCCCTTCTTGCTGATCGCGCCGGAGACCGCATCCTCGACGGCGGCCAGCACGGCCTTGACGTCCTTGGCGACGACGCCGCTGGTTTCGGACAGGTGCTTGATCAGGGCGGACTTGCCCAGGACTTCCTTCAGCGGGGCGGCCTTCTTCGGAGCAGCGGCAGCCTTCTTCGGCGCAGCAGCCTTCTTCACTGCGGTCGTCTTCGCCGCTTTGGTCGCGGCCTTCTTGGCGGCCGGCTTCTTGGTGGTCTTCGCCATAAATTTCCTGTTCCGTACGTATTGGATGGTGGGCCGAGAGCATCGGCACGGCGAATGTAGGCGATGCGCGGGGCGTCGCCAAGAGGAAAAGCGCGGAAAAGCGGCAAAAAATGCCGCCTGGCGGACGGACGGAGCGCCCCGGGGCGGGTCAGCCCCCGGCCGGCGCCCCCGCGCGGCGGGCCTGCTTGCGCTCGGCGACCTTCTGCCCGGCCTCGCGCTCGCGCGCCGCACGCACCATTTCCCCCAGCCAGCCGGCCAGGACCTCGGTATAGGCCTGCTGCTCGGGCTTGCCGGAAAAGGCGTGGTCCGCGCCGGCGATGCGGCGCTTGGTCAGGGAGCGGGCGCTGGAGAACGCGGCGGCGTAGTTCTCACCGACCATGTGCGGCACGGTCTGGTCGTGCTCGGCCTCCACCAGCAGCACGTCGCCCTGGAAGTCGTGGCAGGCGCGCAGGGCGCGGTTTTCCTGCCAGGGTACGCGGCGGCGGCGGAACGCGGGCAGGTCGGGGTCGGCGTGCAGCTGGCGCTTGGGCAGCTCCCAGCCCTCGTCCTTGTAGATCGCCGGCGAGCGCAGGGCCAGCCAGCGCACCGGGCGCAGCCCGGTCAGCAGGGTGGACAGGTAGCCGCCGTAGCTGATGCCGACCACGGCGATGGCCGACGCGTCCACGTCCGGGCGCGCGGCGAACCAGTCGTAGGCGGCGACCAGGTCGGCCAGGTTCTGCGGGCGGCTGACCGTTTCCCACTGCGCCGCGGTTTCCTCGTGGCCGCGCAGGTCGAAGGTCAGGCAGACGCAGCCGATGCCGGCGATGCGACGGGCGCGGCCGAGGTCGTGGTCCTGGCTGCCGCCCCAGCCGTGCACGAACAGCACGCCGGGAAGCGCGGGCGGCGGCGACAGCACGGTGCCGCGGACGACCTCGTCGTCGACCCTGATGTCGACCGGGTCAAGGCGGATTTCCATGGACCACAGCGTACTTCAGCACCGGTCCACGTCTTGCGAACGGATCGTGGAAGTGGACCTGCGCATGCGGCGGCGGGCGGTGGGCCAGGTCGTGGCTCTCGTGGCAGGAGGCGGTGAGCGCGCCGCGCGGCACGCGCCCGGACAGGAACGCGTCCAGCGCCACGACTTCCGCCGGCGAGGCCCCGCCCAGGCGCCAGGACTGCTCCAGCACGCCGCAGCGCCAGCGGCCGCGGGCGTCGCGCCCGGCGATGACGTCGTAGTTGCGGCGCGAGGCGTAGAAGCCCGGGTGCACCTCCGCCACCGCGGCGTCGTAGCGGCGCGCGCAGTCCAGGGCCTCGCGCTGGAGTGCGTCGCCGGCCACGGCCTCCAGCGCCTCGTAGCCGCCGGTGACCACCTGCAGGCGCGAGCCGGTGTAGACCTCAAGGCCCTCGCGGTCCGGGGCCTGCTGCTGGGTGCCCAGGTAGGACAGGACCAGGTCGGCGATGCGGACCTGGCCCACGCTGCAGGTGGTCGCCTCGACCAGGTCCTGCTCCAGCACCATGCCGTGCTGCTGCAGCTGCAGCAGGTCGAGCGCGGCCACCGCCTGTTCCAGGTGGTCGGGGTGCTCGACCCGCTGCTGCCCCTGGCCGCCGCGGGCCTGGGCCGGCTTCAGCCGGATCGCGCCGCCGCGCGCCAGCAGCTCGCGCCCGGCGCTGCCGGCCGAGTGCGGGCAGAAGGCGCTGAAGCCGTCCAGTACCACCGGGCGCAGGCGCTCACCCAGCTCCGCGCGCCAGCCCTCGGGGGCCGAGGCGCACTCGCGCGGCAGGCCGTGGGTGATCACCTTGCTGGCGATGAAGGCGTGCGGGACCACCCCGCCGAACAGGTCGTCCTCGCCAGCGATGCCCAGCCGAGCCGCCTGGGCGGCGGTAAGGGTGTCGTCGGGCACGAAGTAGGGGCGCAGCGCCGGCGGATGCGCGGGGTCGTACTCGCCGGCGTACTCCCAGCCGGCCAGTTCGGCCAGGCGCCGCGCCACCCAGGCCTGCGAGACGCGTTCGTGGTCGCTGCGCGGCTGCCCGCCCGCGCACACCGTGACCACCGCGCGACGGCACCGGTTCGTGGGGGAAGGCATGCCGCTGGCTCTCCGCGGAAGGACGCAGGCAAGCTGCGGCCTTCGCGGTGAAACGGGCGCGAAGGATCGCCGCCCCGCTGCCACGGCGCGTGCGCGGGGTCGTGAAGCGTGCCTGTGTCCGTTTCCGGCGCTGGACCACGGGCACAAAAAAACCGGGGCATCGTTGATGCCCCGGCCCGACCGCGGCTGAGGGAGGGATCAGCCAGCGAGTGCGAACAACACGCCCCATGCCGGCAGCGTGGCCTGGCCGCCATCGATGCCGACCGCGGCGTAGCCGGGGATGGCCTGCGGCTGCCACTGGCCGTCCGGCAGCGACAGCGTGGCGGCGGTGGCGGAAAGGTTGAACGCGGCCAGCATGCGCTGGCCCTCGTGCTCGCGCACGAACGCCAGCACCGGCTCGGCGGTGTCCAGGAAGCGGATCGAGCCGCGCACCAGGGCCGGCTGCTGCTTGCGCCAGCGCATGAAGGCGCGGAACGCGTGCAGCACCGAATCCGGGTCGGCTTCCTGGCGCTCCACCGCCAGGGCGCGGTGCTCGTCCGGCACCGGCAGCCATGGCTGCACCGGGCTGAAACCGGCGTCGGGCGCGTCCTTCCACGGCATCGGCGTGCGGCAGCCGTCGCGGCCCTTGAAGGTCGGCCAGAAGGTGATGCCGTAGGGGTCGCGCAGGGCCTCGAACGGGACGTCGGCCTCGGGCAGGCCCAGTTCCTCGCCCTGGTAGATGCAGACCGAGCCGCGCAGCGAGCAGACCATCGCCGCCAGCATGCGCGCCAGCTGCGGCGGGGCTTCGGCGCCGCCCCAGCGGGTGACCGCGCGGCGCACGTCGTGGTTGGACACGGCCCAGCACGGCCAGCCCTCGGTCATTGCCGCTTCCAGGCGCTCGACCGTGCCGCGGATGTAGCCGGCGCTGAAGTCGTCCACCAGCAGCTCGAAGCTGTAGCCCATGTTCAGGCGCTTGCCGGAGGTGTACTCGGCGGTGGTGGCCAGCGAGTCCTCCGAGGAGATCTCGCCCAGGGTCACCACGCCGGGGTACTGGTCCATCAGCCGGCGCAGGTCCTCAAGGAAGCCGATGTTCTCCGGGCGGGTGTTGTTGTAGTAGTGGTACTGGAACGCGTACGGGTTGTCCGGGCTGAAGCCGCGGCCCACGCGCTTGTCCGCCGGCTTGGGCGGGTTGTCGCGCAGCTGCGCGTCGTGGAAGCAGAAGTTGATCGCGTCCAGGCGGAAGCCGTCGACGCCGCGGTCCAGCCAGAAGCGCACGTTGTCCAGCGTGGCCTGGCGAACTTCCGGGTTGTGGAAGTTCAGGTCCGGCTGCGAGGACAGGAAGTTGTGCAGGTAGTACTGGCAGCGGCGCGGCTCCCAGCGCCAGGCCACGCCGCCGAAGATCGACATCCAGTTGTTGGGCGGGGTGCCGTCTTCCCTGGCATCGGCCCACACGTACCAGTCGGACTTGGGGTTGTCGCGGCTCTGCCGGCTTTCCAGGAACCAGGGGTGCTGGTCGGAGGTATGGCTCAGCACCTGGTCGATCATCACCTTCAGGCCCAGGCGGTGGGCCTTGGCCAGCAGGCGGTCGAAGTCGTCCAGGGTGCCGAACAGTGGGTCGACGTCGCGGTAGTCGGCGATGTCGTAGCCGTAGTCGGCCATCGGCGACTTGAAGAACGGCGAGATCCAGATCGCGTCCACGCCCAGCGAGGCCACGTAGTCCAGCCGCTCGGTGATGCCCGGGAGGTCGCCGATGCCGTCGCCGTTGGTGTCGAGGAAGCTGCGGGGGTAGATCTGGTAGATGACGGCGCCGCGCCACCACTGGGTATCGGACATACGGGAACCATTACGGATGGGAAGCCGCACCGACGGGCGCGGCGGGGATGGAGGGCCGGGGTGGGCAATCCCTTGCCCGGGCCACCGGCGGTTCCGGTCGCGGCAGGGCTTGCCCGGCGCGCTTCCATTGGCCGCGGCTATGGTAGTGGCGCCCCCTCGCGGCCGAGCGGGGGCGCATACGTATTCATCGGGAGCGCCTTACAGCGGCACGAACCGCACGGCCTGGCCACCGCCGCGGCCCAGGCGCAGCTCCAGCACGTCGCCGGCGCCGACTTCGCGGGTTTCGTGGACGAAGGCGAAGGGCTTGTGCTCCCAGTCCGCGCCGTCGCCGTCGCGATAGATCTCGGCGCGATAGCGGCGGCCGGCATCGAGGAAGGACAGTGGCGCCTGCAGCACGCGCGGGGTGTCGTCGCCGACCGCGCCGAGGAACCACTCCCCGCCGCCGCGCGCCTTGCGTGCCAGCACCGCGTACTCGCCGACCGAACCGTCGACCATGCGGCTTTCCTCCCAGTCCACCGCCACGTCGCGGATGAACTTCAGCGCCTGCGGCTGCCTGGCGTAGTGCTCGGGCAGGTCGGCGACCATCTGGATCGGGCTGTACAGGACCACGTACAGCGCCAGCTGCTTGGCCAGGGTGCTGCGCAGCTTCTGCCCGTTGCGGCCGGTCAGGCTGACGATGCCCGGAGTGAAGTCCATCGGCCCGGCCAGCATGCGGGTGAACACCAGGGTGGCCTCGTGCTCCGGCGGGTTCGGCGGATCGGCCCAGGCGGCGAATTCCATGCCGCGCGCACCTTCGCGCGAGACCCAGTTCGGGTACGTGCGGCGCAGGCCGGTGTCCTTGATCGGCTCGTGGGCGTTGACCGCGATCTTCCGCTCCGCCGCGGCCTGGACCACGCGCAGGTGGTGGTTGCTCATCCACTGGCCCTCGTGCCACTCGCGCACCACCGGGCCGCCAGGCTGGTCCTGGCGCTGGATGTCACCGGCGTCGCAGACGTAGCCGGTCTTGACCACGTCCACGCCGTTGCGCGCGTACAGGTCGAAGGCCGCCTCCAGCTGGCGTTCGTAATGGCTGACCGCGCAGGCGGTTTCGTGGTGGCCGATCAGGTGCACGCCCTTGCCGGCGGCGTACCTGGCCAGTTTCGGCAGGTCGAAGTCCGGGGTGGAGCGGGTGAAGTCGAAGCCCCAGCCGTTGGCGAACCAGTTGCCGTCCCAGCCCGGGTTCCAGCCTTCCACCAGCACGCCGCGGAAGCCGTTCTTCGCGGCGAAGTCGATGTAGCGGCGGGTATTGGCGGTGGTCGCGCCGTGCCTGGGGCCGGTGCCCCAGGTCTCCTTCTCCAGGTGCAGCGACCACCACACGCCCACGTACTTGGCCGGCTTGAACCAGCTGACGTCGCCGATGGCGTTGGGCTCGTTGAGGTTGAGGATCAGGCTGGACTCGACCAGGTCACCGGCACGCTCGCCGATCTGGATCGTGCGCCACGGGGTGGCGAACGGGGTGGTGCGGTTCACCGCGCCGCCCTCGCTGGACGGGGTCAGCGCGGCGCGCAGCACGTTGCCGTCGCCACGGGCCAGGTTCATGCCGGCGTAGTCGACCAGCGCCGCCTCGTGGATGGAGACGTGCAGCCCGTCGCCGGTGCGCAGGGTCAGCGGCGTCTGCGCGGTGCCGATCTCGCGCAGCGGGGTGCGCGAATACAGGTATTCCTCGCGGTTCCACTCGAACGCCGGGATCCACCAGGCGGTGGTGTTGTCCGCATCGGCCAGGGCGAACTCGGTCAGCTCCTGGCGGATGCGCACCTGGCGCGGTCCCGGCTCGGCCGGGAACTCGTAGCGGAAACCGACGCCGTCGTCGTAGACGCGGAACACCACGTCGATCCGCCGTGGCGGCTGGCCCGGCTCGGCCGGACGCTCGGCGAAGCGCGCGCGCAGCTCGTTGTAGCGGTTGCGGGTCAGGCGGCGCTCGCCCCAGGGCTGCTCCCAGGTCTCGTCGAAGCTGCGGCTGGAGTGGTCGATCAGCTCCAGGTTGCGCTCCAGGCGGCCGTCGCCAAGCAGGAAGCCCAGGCGCGAGGAGGCGATCACGGGCTTGCCACGGCGTTCGACGCGGTAGGCCAGGCGGTCCTCGTGCTGGGCTTCGATGGTCACCGCCAGCACCTGGCCGGGGGACTCGATCCGTGCCAGGTCGCGGGCGTGGAGGGGCAGGGCGGCTGCTGCAAGGAGCAGCAGGGCGAGCAGGGCGCGGGGGCGGCACGGGAGACGTCGTGCGGGCATGGGGGCTTACTCCAGGACGTAGACGAGGACGGTGCGCGGCGGCACGGTGAAGCGGCCGCGCGCGGGTTCGTGGCGTGCTTCGCGCACGCGTGGATCGGCGGCGTGCGGGCCGCGCTGCAGCGGATGCAGGCGCCAGCGCTGGCCGCGCAGCTCCGGCAGTTCCAGTACCTGCGCCTGCGGCGAGGCATTGAGCAGGTAGAGGATGCCGGCGAAGCCGGCGCCCGGATGGCCGCGGCCGTCGAGCAGGCCGGCGACCACCAGCGGGTTCTGGCCCGGGCCGCTATTGGGGAAGCTGAGCCGGCGCGCGACCTCTTCGGCGGTGCGCAGCCGGAACAGGCTGGAGCTGGCGCGGATTGCCAGCAGCTCGCGCAGGGCGGCGCGGGCGAAGGCGATGTCTTCCGGGGCCGGGCGGATGGAGGGATCGGCCAGGCGCGGCGCGATCCACGGCCAGTCGGCTTCGTTGCCGCTGGCCGGCGGCAGGCCGCTGCCGAAGAAATTGTCCCCGCCGCTCCAGTCGATGCGGTTGAACCAGTCGCCGGAGTCGTAGCTGTTGCGGTCCATGGACTTGGAGCGCAGCAGGTCGATGCCGGCGTGGAAGTAGGCCACGCCCTGGCTGAGCGCGGTGGTGGCCATGCCCAGCACCTGCACCCGCGCCCGCTCGCTGGCCGGCGTGCCGGCGGGCAGGCGGTAGGCGTTGAGGTCGTAGAGGGTCTCGTTGTCGTGGTTCTCGACGTAGTTGACCACCTCGCCCGGTGCGTGGGCATAGCCGGCCGGCTGGCCGTTGTAGTCCACCTCGTGCAGCGGGCGGGGGCCGTCGACGGTATCCAGCACGTAGTCACGCAGGGTGCCGGCCAGGCCGGCACGGACCAGGTCGGCTGCGCGCAGCAAGGCGGCGCGGCTGGCCGCCGGGTCGCCGCCGGCAGTGGCCTCGTTCGGCGCGTAGCCGAGGCCGTTGAGCCAGCCCTGGCGCGCCAGCTTGTCGCGGCCGCTGTCGCCCGGGCCGCCGCCGCGCAGGGCATCGCGCGCGCGGTCGCTGAAGGTGCCGATGCCGCTGCCGCCCAGGGACAGCTGCGAGGCCTGGACGAAGCGGGCGCCATCGGCCACCTCGCCGAAGTTCCAGCCCTCGCCGATCAGCGGCACGTGGCGGCCGGCGACGGCGTCGACCCGGCGCTGCAGGGCTTCCATCGCCGCGCGCGGCTGGTGGCCCATCAGGTCGAAGCGGAACGAGTCGATCCGGTAGTGCCGCACCCACAGCCCGGCCGAGTCGATCATCAGCCGCGCCATCATCGCGTGCTCGGTGGCGGTGTTGCTGCAGCAGGTACTGGTCTCCACCGTGCCGCTGGCGTCGAGGCGGTGGTAGTAGCCGGGCACGATGCGGTCCAGCACCGAGCCGGGGTCCTGGCCGGCGGCATAGGTGTGGTTGTAGACCACGTCCATGCCCACGCGCAGGCCCAGGGCGTGCAGGGCCATGACCATGGCCCGGAACTCGCGGATGCGCACCGCGCCGTCGGACGGATCGGTGGCGTAGCTGCCCTCGGGCGCATTGAAGTGGAACGGGTCGTAGCCCCAGTTGAAGCAGTCGCGCGCGGCTTCGGCCATCACCGCGGCCTGCTGCAGCGGGCTGTCCGCCGGTGCATCGGGCACCTGCGGGGTGGTGCAGCCGGCTTCGGGCACGGAGGCGAAGTCGTACACCGGCAGCAGGTGCACGTCGGTCAGGCCGGCCCGGGCGAGGGCGCGCAGGTGGGCCATGCCGGCGCTGCCGGCGGCGGTGAACGCCAGGTAGCGGCCGCGCAGCGGTTCCGGCACGGTGGCATCACCGATGGAGAAGTCGCGCACGTGCAGCTCGTACACCGACATGTCCACCTGCGCCTGCAGCGCGGGCGGGCGCGGGGCCTGGTCCCAGCCGTCGGGCTTGAGCGCCGGGTCGTCCAGGTCGGCCACGTAGCTGCGGCGCGAATCGGTGCCGAGGCTGGCCGAGTACGGATCGGTGACGCGGTTGCGCACCAGGCCGGTGCCCGGCACGTACACGTCCACCAGCCAGGTGTAATAAGCGCCGCGCAGGTCCTGCGGCAGGCGCGCGGTCCACATGCCGGTGGCCGGATCGGCCGCGACGGCCACGCGGCGGGTGGCCGCGGCATGGTTGCCGGAGTACAGGCACAGCGAGACCTCGCGCGCGGTCGGTGCCCATACGCTGAAGCGGGTGCCGTCCGGCGCGGGGTGCGCGCCGGGCATCGGCGCATCGACCGCGGCGGCATACAGGTCGTCCAGTGCGCCGGGCAGCTGGATCCGGGTGGCGTCCAGCACGCGGCCGTGCGGGTCCTCGCGCACCAGCAGCAGGGCCTGGCGGTAAAGCACGCGCAGGGCCTGGTCGTCCAGGTCCAGGGCCAGGGTGGCGCCGGGGGCGACATGGCGGAAGCGCCGTGCGACCGTTTCCGCCACGGTGGCGCCGGCCAGCGCTAGCTGGCCCTCGGCGCCGCGCACGCGCTGGCCGGGGATGGCCTGCGGCAGCACCTTGCCGTGGTAGAGGCGGTAACGGCCAGGGTCCGGGGCGCCGGGCCAGCGCAGGGTGCGCCGGTCCAGCCAGATCGCGCGTGCGTCGGGAACGGTGCCGGCCTCGGCGGCGAGGACCACGGCCTCGCCGGCGTCGCAGGCTGCGATGGGCAGCACCGCCGCATGCGCGGGCAGGGCGGCAAGCAGCACGGCACAGCCGCCGGCCGCGCCAAAGGCATGGAACATGGCGCGCACGGTGCGCCGCCGCAGGCTTCGTAGCATCGCCCCTCCCAGAACGCTCCGCGTCCACGGCAGCCGGCCGCGGCGCGAGGGGCCGCACTATCCCACGGGTGCAGTGCAGCATGGGCGCGCATGCCGATGAATACGTATGCATGCGCTGTCCGCCGCGTACGGCCGCCGCCTACCATGCCCCGGTACCGCCGGCCGGCGGATCGCGACGCAACGGTTCCCGGAGGGGGGATACAGCGTGATTGAACGCAAACCACGCCTGTCGTTCTGGCAGATCTGGAACATGTGCTTCGGCTTCCTGGGCATCCAGTTCGGGTTTGCCCTGCAGAACGCCAACGTCAGCCGCATCTTCCAGACCCTGGGCGCGGACATGGAGCAGGTGCCGGGGCTGTGGATCGCCGCACCGCTGACCGGCCTGCTGGTGCAGCCGGTGGTGGGCTATCTCTCCGACCGCACCTGGACCCCGCTGGGCCGGCGCCGCCCGTACTTCCTCGCCGGCGCGGTGCTGGCGACCCTGGCCCTGTTCTTCATGCCGCACTCCCCGGCGCTGTGGATCGCCGCCGGCATGCTGTGGATCCTCGACGCCTCGATCAACATCTCGATGGAGCCGTTCCGCGCCTTCGTCGGCGACCAGTTGCCACAGGAGCAGCGTGCCAGCGGCTATGCCATGCAGAGCTTCTTCATCGGCGTGGGCGCGATCGTGGCCAGCCTGCTGCCGTGGCTGCTGGCCAAGGCAGGCGTGGCAAACACCGCCGGCCCGGGCGAAGTGCCGGACACCGTGCGCTACGCGTTCTACGTCGGCGGCGTGGTGCTGCTGGGCGCGATCGGCTGGACCGTGCTGCGCACCCGCGAGTACCCGCCGGAGGACCTGGCCCGCTTCGAACAGGCCGAGTCGCCGGAGCCGGCCCCTGTCATGGCCTCCGTGCCCGGCCCGCTGCCGGCGCTGGCCTGGCTGGTGGCCGGCCTGGGCCTGGCGGCGCTGATCGCGGCCAACGGCTGGGACCGCATGCTCTACGTGCTGGCCGGCATGGCCGCGGCCTACGGCGTGCTGCTGCTGGTGGCGCGGGTGCTGCCGGCCGGGAGCATGCTGCCGGCCATCGCCGCCGACCTGCGCGCCATGCCGCGCACCATGCGCCGCCTGGCCGTGGTCCAGTTCTTCTCCTGGTTCGCCCTGTTCGCGATGTGGATCTACACCACCGCGGCGGTGGCCGGCACCCACTTCGGCAGCAACGACCCGACCTCGGCCGCCTACAACGAAGGCGCCAACTGGGTCGGCGTGCTGTTCGCCGCCTACAACGGCTTCGCCGCGGTGGCGGCCATCGCCATCCCATGGCTGGCCGCACGCATCGGCCTGCGCGGCACCCACGTGCTCAACCTGTGCCTGGGCGCGCTGGGCCTGCTGTCCTTCCTGTGGGTGCGCGATCCGCAGTGGCTGCTGCTGTCGATGGTCGGCGTGGGCTTCGCCTGGGCCTCGATCCTTTCCCTGCCGTACGCGATGCTGTCCGACAGCCTGCCGGCGGCCAAGATGGGCGTTTACATGGGCATCTTCAATTTCTTCATCGTGATCCCGCAGCTGGTCGCGGCCAGCCTGCTGGGCTTCCTGCTGCGTGCGCTGTTCGGCGGCCAGCCGCTGTGGGCCCTGGCCCTGGGTGGCGCCAGCCTGGTGCTGGCCGCGGCCTGCGTGCTGGCGGTGCCGCGCACCGCGGAGGCGCGCGCATGAATCGCTTCCTGCGCAAGGCCCTGCTGGGCACGGCGCTGGCGGTCGCCGCCGCACCGGCCTTCGCCCAGTCCATCTACGGCACCCGCGAACCGTTCGCCAGCGAGGCGGTGTACTTCGTGATGACCGATCGCTTCGTCAACGGCGATCCGGCCAACGACCACCGCGACCAGGGCGGCGAGCACCACACCTTCGACCGGCCGCTGGAGCCCTGCGACGGCGTGGTCGGCAACGTCGGCTACCTGGGCGGCGACTTCCGCGGCCTGCTCGACAACGCCGGCTACATCGCCGACATGGGCTTCACCGCGGTGTGGATCACGCCGATCGTGGACAACCCGGACCAGGCCTTCACCGGTGGCGACCCGATCACCTGCGACGGCTTCCTCACCGACCAGGGCAAGACCGGCTTCCACGGCTACTGGGGCGTCAATTTCTACCGCCTGGACGAGCACCTGCCCAGCGAGGGCCTGGACTTCGCCGGCCTGACCGCCGGCCTGCGCGGCCATGGCCTGAAGACCGTGCTGGACATCGTCGCCAACCACGGTTCGCCGGGCTGGACCATGCCGGTGCCGCAGCCGCAGTACGGCCAGATCTTCGACGCGGAAGGGCGCCTGGTGGCCGACCACCAGAACCTGCCGCCGGAGCGCCTCGATCCGGCCGGCAACCCGCTGCACGCCTTCTACAACGACAAGCCCGACCTGGCCCAGCTGGCCGACCTCAATGCCGACAACCCGGCGGTGATGGACTACCTGGTTGGCGCCTACCTGCAGTGGATCGGCCAGGGCGTGGACGCGCTGCGCATCGACACCATCCGCCACCAGCCGCTGGCGTTCTGGAAGGCCTTCACCGACCGCATCCGCGAGCGCCACCCGGGCATGTTCATGTTCGGCGAATCGTTCGACTACGAGGCGGCCAACATCGCCCAGTTCACCCGCCCGGAGAACGGCGGGGTGAGCGTGCTCGACTTCCCGATGAAGAAGGCCATGGACGAGGTATTCTCGCGCCAGGCCAGCGCCGGGTTCGAACGCCTGGCCGAAGCGCTGTACCTGGAGGACGGCCCGTACGCCAACCCGTACGAGCTGGCCACCTTCTACGACAACCACGACATGCCGCGCATGGACGCCAGCGACGAGGGCTTCATCGACGCGCACAACTGGCTGTTCACCGCACGCGGCATCCCGGTGGTCTACTACGGCTCGGAGACCGGGTTCATGCGCGGCCAGGGCGAGCACGGCGGCAACCGCGCCTACTACGGCGTGGAGAACATCCAGGCCGCCCCCGCGCACCCGATCCACGCCAGCCTGCGGCGCATCGCCAACCTGCGCAAGGCCTCGCCGGCGCTGCAGCGCGGGGTGCAGCTGAACGTCGAACTGCAGGGCGACAGCGCGGTGTTCTACCGGGTCTACGAGGACGCCGGCCAGGCCCAGACCGCCCTGGTCCTGCTCAACAAGGGCGACCGTCCGCGCACGGCGACGGTCACCCGCATGCTCCAGCCCGGGCGCTGGCGCGACGGCTTCAGCGGCCAGGAGGTCAGGGTCGGGCGCAAGCTCCGGGTCGAGGTGCCGGCGCACGGCGTGCGCGTGTTCCTGTACGACGGCCCGGTGACCCGCGCCGACCTGCGCCAGGCCGCGCTGAAGGCCACGCCGCGGCAGTAAGCAGGGCAGGGGCGCCGGTTGCCGGGCGCCCTGCGGCGGTGCTCAGCCGGGCCGCCGGCTGGACTCGCGCAGCACCAGCCGCACCGGCAGCCGCTGGCTCTCCACCGGTTCGCGCTGGATCAGCCGGATCAGGCTGTCCACCAGTACTTCGCCGGCCTGCTTGGTGTCCTGCTGCACGGTCGACAGCGGCGGCTGGGCGAAGCTGGCCATGGCGATGTCGTCGAAGCCGACCACCGCCACGTCCTCGGGCATGGCCAGTCCGTCCTCGCGCAGGGCCTTCATCGCGCCCAGGGCGATCAGGTCGCTGGCCCCGAACACGCCGTCGAAGGACTGGCCGGCGTCCAGCAGGGCGCGCGCGGCCTGGTAGCCGGACTGCTCGGTGGTGATGGCATCGGCCTGCAGCTCCGGTTCCGGCTCGATCCCGGCCTCGCGTAGCGCAGCCTGGTACCCGCGCCAGCGCTCGCGGAACTCGGGATAGTGCTCGGAGGCGTGGCCGAGGAAGGCGATCCGGCGGCAGCCGCGTTCCAGCAGGTGGGCGGTGATGTCGTGCCCGCCCTGGAAGTTGTCGCAGCCGATCGACACCCCCGGCTCCCCGGGCAGGGCCGCGCCCCAGCGCACGAAGCGGGTGCCCTGTTCGACCAGCTGCTGCAGCCGCGACTGCGATTCCAGGTAGTCGCCGTAGCCCAGCAGGATGATGCCGTCGGCCTTGTGGCTGTCGGCGAAGTCCGCGTGCCAGTTGGTCGACAGCTGCTGGAAGGAGACCAGCAGGTCGTAGCCGCGCCGCGCGCAGGCCCGGGTGATCGACCCGAGCATGGAGTGGAAGAACGGGTTGATCAGCGAGTCGTCCGGGGTCGGGTCCTCGAAGAACAGCAGGGCCAGGGTCCCGGACTGCTGGGCGCGCAGGTTGGAGGCGTTCTTGTCGACCTTGTAGTTGAGCTCGCGGGCGATGGCCAGGATCCGGCGCCGGGTCTCGGGGTTGACCGAGGGGTGCCCGCGCAGGGCGCGCGAGACGGTCGGCTGGGATACCCCGGCCAGGTGGGCGATGTCGAGGGACGTGGCCTTGCCCCGGATGGTCATGCGAAACCGGCTCCTCCGAGCCCGGAACGGTGCTGCAACGGCGGGACATGATGCCACGGGGCCCGCCACTACGTCCGTCCGCCCGGCTGCGATAGAATCGGGGGCCTCGCCGCCGGCACGGTGCCGGCGCGCCCCAGGACAAGGTGGCCCGCGGAAGACGCCGGCCGAGCGTGCGACATGAGCACTACCACCGCCTACCGCTGACCGCCCCCCCAGGCTGCCACGTCTGCAGGCGCCTGGTGGCGCTTTTTTTGCGGTTCGTGATTGGTGATTCGTAGTTGGGGATTCGAAGCGGCCGCCCTGGCCCCGGTCCCGATGCCATCCCAATCACGAATCACCAATCACCAATCACGGCTTCTTCCCCAATGATCACCATCACCCTCCCCGACGGCAGCCAGCGCCAGTTCGAAGGTCCCGTCACCGTCATGCAGGTCGCGCAGTCGATCGGCGCCGGCCTGGCCAAGGCCACGGTCGCCGGCCAGGTCGACGGCAAGCTGGTCGACGCCTGCGACGTCATCGACCACGACGCCACCCTGCGCATCATCACCCCCAAGGACGAGGAGGGCGTGGAGATCATCCGCCACTCCTGCGCCCACCTGGTCGGCCACGCGGTCAAGCAGCTGTACCCGGACGTGAAGATGGTGATCGGCCCGGTGATCGCGGAAGGGTTCTACTACGACATCTATTCCGAGCGCCCGTTCACCCCCGAGGACCTGGCCGCGATCGAGCAGCGCATGCGCGAGCTGATCGCCCAGGACTACGACGTCATCAAGAAGATGACCCCGCGCGAGGAGGTCATCGAGGTGTTCAAGGCCCGCGGCGAGGACTACAAGCTGCGCCTGATCGAGGACATGGGCCCGGAAGTGACCCACATGGGCCTGTACTACCACCAGGAATACGTGGACATGTGCCGCGGCCCGCACGTGCCCAACACCCGCTTCCTGAAGGCCTTCAAGCTGACCCGCATCTCCGGCGCGTACTGGCGCGGCGACTCGAAGAACGAGCAGCTGCAGCGCATCTACGGCACCGCCTGGGCCGACGAGAAGCAGCTGAAGGCCTACATCCAGCGCATGGAGGAGGCCGAGAAGCGCGACCACCGCCGCATCGGCAAGCAGCAGGACCTGTTCCACCTGCAGGAAGAGGCCCCGGGCCTGGTGTTCTGGCACCCCAAGGGCTGGGCGGTGTGGCAGGTGGTCGAGCAGTACATGCGCCGCGTCTACCGCGAGACCGGCTACGGCGAGGTGCGCTGCCCGCAGATCCTGGACGTGACCCTGTGGAAGAAGTCCGGCCACTGGGACAACTACCAGGACAACATGTTCTTCACCGAGTCCGAGAAGCGGACCTACGCGGTGAAGCCGATGAACTGCCCCGGCCACGTGCAGATCTTCAACCAGGGCCTGCACAGCTACCGCGACCTGCCGATCCGCTACGGCGAGTTCGGCTCCTGCCACCGCAACGAGCCCTCCGGCGCGCTGCACGGCATCCTGCGCGTGCGCGGCTTCACCCAGGACGACGGCCACATCTTCTGCACCGAGGAGCAGATCGAGTCCGAGGTCCGCGCCTTCCACCAGCAGGCGCTGAAGGTCTACGGCGACTTCGGCTTCGACGACATCCAGGTCAAGATCGCCCTGCGCCCGGACAGCCGCCTGGGCGACGACGCCACCTGGGACAAGGCCGAGGAGGCCCTGCGCTCGGCCCTGCGCGCCTCCGGCGTGGAGTGGCAGGAGCTGCCGGGCGAGGGCGCGTTCTACGGCCCGAAGATCGAGTACCACCTGAAGGACGCCCTGGGCCGCACCTGGCAGCTGGGCACGGTGCAGGTGGACTTCATGATGCCGGTGCGCCTGGGCGCCGAGTACGTGGACGAGCACAGCCAGCGCCGGCACCCGGTCATGCTCCACCGCGCCATCGTCGGCTCGATGGAGCGCTTCATCGGCATCCTGATCGAGCACCATGCCGGCGCCTTCCCGGCCTGGCTGGCGCCGGTCCAGGCGGTGGTGATGAACATCACCGACGCCCAGGCTGAATACGTGAACGAGGTTAGGAAAAGCCTTACAAATCAAGGCTTCCGGGTCGAGGCTGATTTGCGGAACGAAAAGATCGGCTTTAAGATCCGCGAGCACACGCTGCAGCGCGTGCCGTACCTGCTGGTGGTCGGCGACCGCGAGAAGGAGAACGGCGCCGTGGCGGTGCGCACGCGTACCGGCGAAGATTTGGGCACAATGTCCGTGTCCGCCTTTGCCGATACCTTGCGTTCGCAGCAGCTGGCGTAAAAACAGATGCGTGCCGGCCCCGCGCCGGCACGTGGCCTAGACCACCCCCGGAGACTGGAATATCAGCACCCCCGAGAAGCAAAACCGGAAGAACCACGAGATCCGTGTCCCGCGCGTGCGCGTGATCGGGTCCGATGGCGAAATGATCGGCGTCCTTTCGCGCGACGAGGCCCTGCGCCTTGCCGAAGAGGAGGACCTGGACCTGGTCGAGATCCAGCCCAACGCGGATCCGCCGGTCTGCAAGATCATGGACTTCGGCAAGTTCAAGTTCGAACAGCAGAAGCGGGCCAGCGAGGCCAAGAAGAAGTCCAAGCAGGTCGAGATCAAGGAAGTGAAGTTCCGCCCGGTCACCGACGAGGGCGACTACCAGATCAAGCTGCGCAACATGCGCCGCTTCCTGGAGGATGGCGACAAGGTCAAGGTCAACATCCGCTTCCGCGGGCGCGAGATGAGCCACCAGGAGCTGGGCCGGCAGATGGCCGCCCGGATCGAGGCCGACCTGGGCGAGGACATCGTGATCGAGTCGCGGCCGCGCCTGGAAGGCCGGCAGATGGTCATGATGATCGCGCCGAAGAAGAAGTAAGCCGCGACGCGGCAGGGGGTCCGGCCCGGTGGTCGGCCCCGGCGAAGGGCGCCCCATGGCGCCCTTCGCCGTATCCGGTCCTGGCGTTGCCACGCCGGCGGTCCCATCGTGCTCCGGTTGGCCGGGCCTGTGCTGGCCGGTGCCGGCCGGAAGCAAGCCGGCGGCCTGCCCGGGCGGTGCCGCCGGCCTTCCGTTGGCCTGCGCACGGCTCTTGCGCCCGCCCGGCGAAACCCGCTGATTTGCAAAAGGAAAGCCAGCCGGGGCATAATGCGCGGCTCCGGTTTGCCGGAGGGCTGGCAACAGCTACAGGACCCGTCGCGGTTTCCCCTGGGGACTCAGCGACTTACCGACCGGTATGGGCAAGGATGGAAAGCGCGGGGCAACCCGCCGCCCGTGCCAGTGACAGTTCCCATCAAGGACATTCGCAATGCCCAAGATCAAGACCAACCGGGCGGCGGCCAAGCGTTTCCGCAAGACCGCCTCCGGCAAGTACAAGGCCGGCCACGCCAACCGTAGCCACATCCTCACCAAGAAGGCCACCAAGCGGAAGCGCAACCTGCGGCAGACGAACCACGTCCGCGCCGAGGATGCCGGCCGCCTGGACCGCATGCTGCCGTATCTCTGAGGAGGACTGAACAATGGCACGAGTCAAGCGTGGCGTGCAGGCGCGCCGCCGTCACAAGAAGGTCCTGAGCCAGGCCAAGGGTTACTACAACGCCCGCCGCAAGGTCTTCCGCGTCGCCAAGCAGGCGGTCATCAAGGCGCAGCAGTACGCCTACATCGGCCGCAAGCAGAAGAAGCGCAACTTCCGTTCGCTGTGGATCACCCGCATCAACGCGGCTGCCCGCGCCAACGGCCTGAGCTACAGCCGCTTCATCAACGGCCTGCTGAAGGCCGGCATCACCCTGGACCGCAAGGTGCTGGCGGACATCGCCGTGCACGACGCGGCCGGGTTTACCGCGCTGGCGGAGAAGGCGAAGAGCGCTCTGGCGGCATAAGTTGCGAACCGCACCGGGCCCGTCCGCGGGCCTGGCGCCGGTCACCGCATGCATGCATGGGGAAGGGCGCAAGTCCTTCCCCATTTGTTTTTCCGAGGGCCCGTTTTCCATGAGCGATATCCAAACCCTGGCGGCGCAGGCGCTGGCCGACATCGCCGCGGCGCAGACTCCCGAGGCGCTGGAGGCGCTGCGCGTGGGCCTGCTGGGCAAGCAGGGCGCCATCACCGCCCAGCTCAAGCAGCTCGGCGCGTTGCCGCCGGAGCAGCGCAAGGCCGCCGGCGAGGCGATCAACCGCGTACGCGACGAAGTCTCGACCGCGCTGTCGGCGCGCCGCGCGCTGCTGGAGGAGGCCGCGCTCGACGCGCGCCTGGCCGGCGAGGCGGTGGACGTGACCCTGCCGGGCCGGCTGGCCCAGCGCGGCGGGATCCACCCGATCTCCCGCACCCTGGAGCGGATCGCCACCATCTTCGGCAACCTCGGCTACGAACTGGCCGACGGTCCGGAGATCGAGGACGACTGGCACAACTTCGAGGCGCTGAACTTCCCGCCGCACCACCCGGCGCGCGCCATGCACGACACCTTCTACTTCGGCGACGGCCGCCTGCTGCGCACCCATACCTCGGGCGTGCAGGTGCGCTACATGGGCGACCACCGCCCGCCGTTGCGCATGATCGCCGCCGGCAAGGTGTACCGTTCCGACTCCGACCAGACCCATTCGCCGATGTTCCACCAGGTCGAGGGCCTGCTGGTCGACGAGACCTCGACCTTCGCCGACCTCAAGGGCACGCTCTCCGAGTTCGTGCGCGCCTTCTTCGAGCGCGACTTCCAGATGCGCTTCCGCCCGAGCTACTTCCCGTTCGTGGAGCCGGGCGCGGAGGTCGACATCGCCTGGCAACAGCCGGACGGCAGCGTGCGCTGGCTGGAGGTGCTCGGTTGCGGCATGGTCCACCCCAACGTCCTGCGCAACTGCGGCATCGACCCGGAGCGCTATACCGGCTTCGCCTTCGGCCTGGGCGTGGAGCGTTTCGCCATGCTGCGCTACGGCGTCAACGACCTGCGCGCCTTCTTCGAGAACGATGTGCGGTTCCTCAGGCAGTTCGCCTGAGGGCCGTGACTGGTGATTGGTAATTGATCCGGAAAGGCGTGTACGGCCAGCCGGCCACGCAGGATCAGCAACAGCGCCATCACCGTCGCGGCACTTCCAATCACGAATCACGAACCACGAATCACGGCACCCCATGAAATTTTCCGAGAACTGGCTGCGCAGCCACGTGTCGACCCTGGCCAACCGCGACGCGCTCGCGGCGACGCTGACCGCCATCGGCCTGGAGGTCGAGGAAGTCACCGCACTGGGCGACGGCCTGGCCGGCGTGGTGGTCGGCCGCATCGTGGAAGCCGTCCGCCATCCGGAGGCCGACCGCCTGCAGGTGTGCAAGGTCGACATCGGCAACGGCGAGCCGCTGCAGATCGTGTGCGGCGCGCCCAACGCGCGCGTCGGCCTGGCCGCGCCGCTGGCGACGGTCGGTTCCAACGTCGGCGGCATGTCGATCAAGCCGGCGAAGCTGCGCGGGGTGGAGTCGTTCGGCATGCTCTGCTCGGCGAAGGAGCTGGGCCTGGACGCCGACGCTTCCGGCCTGCTGGAACTGCCGGCCGACGCGCCGGTGGGCGTGCCGCTGGCCGGGTACCTGGGCCTGCCGGACGCCAGCATCGAGATCAAGCTGACCCCCAACCGCGCCGACTGCTTCAGCGTGCGCGGCATTGCCTACGACGTGGCCGCCGCGCTGGGCAGCGAGGTGGCGCCGATGGACAACGCGCCGGTGCCGGCCGCGACCGACGCCACCGTCGAGGTCGCGCTGGAGGCCGGCGAGCGCGTGCCGCGCTTCGTCGGCCGCGTGATCGAGGGCGTGGACCCGGCGGCGCCGACCCCGGTGTGGATGGCCGAGCGCCTGCGCCGTTCCGGCGTGCGCCCGATCAGCCTGCTGGTCGACGTCACCCAGTACGTGATGCTGGAGCTGGGCCAGCCGATGCACGCCTTCGACCTGGACAAGCTGGAGGCGCCGGTGGTCGTGCGCCCGGCGCGCCAGGGCGAGACCCTGCAGCTGCTGGACGGCCGCGAGGCCACCCTGGACGGGGAGTTCCTGGTCGTGTCCGACAGCCGCGGCGGCCGCGGCGCGCGCGCCGTGGCGGTGGGCGGCATCATGGGCGGCGAGGCCACCAAGGTCGGCGCCAGCACCACGCGTGTGTTCCTCGAGGCCGCGCACTGGGTGCCTTCGGCCATCATCGGCCGCAGCCGCCGCCTGGGCCTGCACACCGACGCCGGCCATCGCTTCGAGCGCGGCGTGGACCCGGAACTGCCGCGCACGGCGATCGAGTACGCCACGCGCCTGATCCTGGATATCGCCGGCGGCCGTCCCGGTCCGGTCACCGAAGCCACCGTGCCCGGCGCGCTGGCCGCGCCGCAGCCGATCGCCCTGCGCCGCGCGCGCATCGCCCGGGTGCTGGGCACCACCATCGCCGACGCCGAGGTCGAGCGCATCCTGCGCGCGCTGGGCATGCAGGTGGTCGCCACCGGTGAGGGCTGGCAGGTCACCGCGCCCAGCCGCCGCTTCGACATCGCGATCGAGGAAGACCTGGTCGAGGAGCTGGCGCGCATCCACGGCTACGACCGCATCCCGGCGACCATTCCCGCCGGCCCGGCGCGGGTGGCCGCGCCCAGCGAGGGCGTGCTGCCGGAAGGTGACCTGCGCCGCCACCTGGTCGCGCGCGACTACCTGGAGGCGGTGTGCTTCGCCTTCGTCGACCAGAAACTGCTGCAGGCCTGGGGCTGCGAGTCCGGCACCGTGCCGCTGGCCAATCCGCTCAGCGCGGAGCTGGCGGTGATGCGCCCGCGCCTGCTGCCGGGCCTGGTCG
>NZ_ALIP01000032.1:0-4561 GCF_000283075.1 Pseudoxanthomonas sp. GW2 | reverse complement strand
CCGCCGGTGCCGCCGATGCCGACTGAGGACATCCAGGCCCGCCTCGAGCGCTGGCGCGCCACCGGCGCCGACCGCACCCAGCCGCTGCGCTTCGCCGCGCTGCAGGCGCTGGCGCGGCGCGCACGGGCGCAGCAGGGCCTGGCGCGGGAGCGGACCGAGGCGCGCCTGGCACGCCTGGTCGAGCGCTATGCCCCCGCGCTGGACGCGGTTGCGCCCGCGCCCGCGCCCGCGCCCGCCCCGCCGGCGGCGCCCACACCGGGGCCGCTGGCGGAACTTGTCGCGCAGCTGGACGGCATCGCCCGCCAGCGCCACGGCACCACCGCCTCCGGCGAGGTGCAGGAAATGGCCGTGCTCGGCGAGCTGCGCCGGTTGTGGGCGCAGGTACGCAGCGAGAGCCAGCTGCGGCGCTCGCTGCAGGACCTGCCCGAGGACGCCGGCCCGCTCAACTCCGGCAAGCTGGTGCACCGCGCGCTGAACCTGATGGGGCAGCTGTCGCCGCAGTACCTGCGCCACTTCCTCGCCCACCTGGACACCCTGGCCTGGATCGGCCAGGTCGACCCACCGCCGGCACGGCCCGCGGAAAAGGCCGCCGCGCCGGCGCGCAAGCGCAGCCGCAAGCGCGCCGCCACCGCGGATTGAACGCATCGGCGGTTTCCTGCGCGGGGAGGCTTGGCGAACCGCAAAGGCCGCGCTAGAATGCGCGCCCTGACGTCACCGTCACCGTGGGGCCATAGCTCAGCTGGGAGAGCGCGTCGTTCGCAATGACGAGGTCGGGAGTTCGATCCTCCCTGGCTCCACCAATAATGAAACCCCAACCGTTCTCGGTTGGGGTTTTTTCTTGCCCGATCGCGCCGACTCCCGCGTGTTCGCGGGGATTCCTGCGGAAGCCTGCGGACTTCGGCATCCGGCCTATGGCACCGTCCGGGGCCACCTTCCACTCTCTCCCGGCCGTTTTTCTCTCCGGCCTCGCTCCCTGAAACTGGCACGAAGTCCGCAAAGGCCACAACGCGGCACCATACAGATCAATGGGTTACGCGCGGACGAATCAAGCGGTTTGATTGCAGCATCGGCAGGCACAGGAAACCATGATCGTTGTGTTTTGTCGGTAATTATTGACAACTACCGACGTTACGCAACATTATGACGGCATGGACAGTTCACACCAGAGCATTCTGGAACTTGCCGCCCAGCGCGGCCTTATTCGTCCACGTGATCTCAATGAGCGCGGGCTACCCACTGTCGCCCTCACGCGGCTGGTGCGGCAAGGGCTGCTCCAGCGCGTGGGACGGGGCCTGTATGCGATCCCGGACCGGCCCGTCTCGGAGCACGGCACGCTGGCCGAAGTGGCACGCAAACACCCGCAGGCCATCGTCTGCCTGCTGTCGGCACTGCGCGTGCACGAACTCACCACACAGTCGCCGTTCGAGGTCTGGCTGGCCATCCCGAACAAGGCCCGCGCGCCCAAGATGGATTATCCCCCGCTGCGCATCGTGCGCTTCACCGGCACAGCGCTGACGGAGGGGATCGAGGAACACTCCGTCGATGGTGTGCCGGTGCGCGTGACCAACGTCGCCCGGACGGTGGCCGACTGCTTCAAGTTCCGCAACAAGATCGGCCTCGATGTCGCGCTGGAGGCGCTGCAGGAAGCCTGGCGCGCCAAGCGTGTCAGCATGGATGAGCTGTGGCGCTTTGCTGAGCTGTGCCGAGTGGCCAATGTGATGCGGCCCTACCTGGAGAGTCTGACGTGAGCAAACGGAACACCGCCGCCTCGGTCCGCGCGCGACTGCTCGTCAAGGCCCGCACCGACAAGCAGGACTTCAACCTCGTCCTCACCCGCTACGCCTTGGAGCGGCTCCTGTATCGCCTGAGCGTCTCGGCTCATGCCGACCATTTTCTCCTGAAGGGGGCGTTACTGTTCGACCTGTGGTTCGACATCCCGCATCGTCCGACACGCGACGCCGACCTGCTGGGCTTCGGCTCGGCCGAGATTCCGCATGTCGAGGCGGCGTTTCGGGAGATCTGTGCGGTGGAACTGGACGACGGCATACGCTTCCAAGCCGACTCGGTACACGCGGAGGAGATCCGCAAGGAAGCCAACTACTCCGGTGTCCGGGTCACGCTCCTCGGACTGTTGGACGGTGCCCGATGCCACGTGCAGGTCGACGTGGGTTTCGGTGACGCCGTGACACCCGGCCCCGAGGCTGTCGATTACCCGGTGATGCTGCCGGACATGCCTGCCCCGAAGCTGCGTGCCTACCCCCGCTACACGGTCGTCGCCGAGAAACTGGAGGCGCTGGTGTCACTCGGCATCGCCAATAGCCGCATGAAGGATTACTTCGACCTCTGGATCTTGTCGCGCCACAGCGAATTCGACGGCGCGCTCCTGTCCAAGGCGATCCACGCCACCTTCGAGCGCCGCAGGACGCCGCTGCCGGACGGCGTCCCCTTCGGCTTAAGTGACGAATTCGCTCAGGATCGGCAGAAGCAGACCCAATGGCAGGCATTCTTGAGGAAGAATGCTTTGGTCGAGCTTCAGCTTTCCGAGGTCATTGCCGGGCTGCGTGCGTTCCTGTCATTCCCGCTGGACGCGCTACGGCAAGCTGCCGCTTTTCCGCTGGCGTGGCGTGCAGATAGCGGGTGGACGCCGAGCACCGAGGAATCTGGCCGATGACCTGGAATCCGGATCTGCTCTTGGAGGATTTTCGCCGTGTCGCCGGCATGGCCGGCGTCTCGTTGGCGCCCGATGCCATCGCGATCGATCGACGCCCTGCGCCGCATGTGCCGCCCAAGCCGCTACCGCCCGGCAAGATGGCCGTCTACGTCTTCGCGTTCGGGCAGCATGTGCTGAAGGTCGGGAAGGTCGGCCCCAACAGCGCTGCCCGCTACACGGCTCAACACTACAACGCCGGCAGCGCGAAGAGCACCCTGGCAGCATCGTTGATCAAACACGGCGAGCGCATCGGCGTCGCCGGCCTGAACGAGACGAACGTCCCCGGCTGGATCAGGGAGCACACCGATCGGGTGAACTTCATCCTCGATGCGGTGCTCGGCATCCACGTACTCAACCTGCTCGAAGCGTTCCTGCAGTGCCGCCTCCAGCCCGAGTTCGAGGGATTCTCCAGCCAACGGATGATCGATCGCGAGGGCGAACAGGAATGAAAGAAGACATCCTCGAACAAATGGTGGACGAGTACCTGCAGCACAAAGGGTACTTCACCAGGCACAACATCAAGTTCCGCCCTGCCGGCGATCACGCGGAGTACGACACTCGCCAGGACGCCGTGCACAGCGACATCGACGTGATCGGCATCCACCCGCGACTCGACGGCGCGCGTCGGGTGATCGTGGTGAGCTGCAAGAGCTGGCAGAGTGGTGACCTGAGACGGATCGTGTAGCCATTTGGCTGGTGAGTTCTCTACCCTTAACAGGCAAGGAGAGCTCCATGAAGAAGCGATTCACCGACGAGCAGATCATCGGCATCCTGCGCGAGGCCGAGGTCGGCGCCATGTCGATCAAGGCCCTGTGCAAGAAGCACAACCTGACCGAGCAGACCTTTTTCCGCTGGCGCAACAAGTTCGGTGGCCTGGACGTGCCCGACGCCCGGCGGCTCAAGGACCTCGAGTCCGAGAACGCCCAGCTCAAGCGGCTGGTGGCCGAGCAGATGCTGGTCATCGACGGGATGAAGGAGATCGTCCGAAAAAAATGATGACCCCGTCGGAACGACGCGACACGGTCCAGGTGCTGGTCCGTCGGGGTATCTCGCAGCGAAAGGCCCTTCGTTACCTGGGCCTGAGCCGCCGCATCGCCAGCTACGCCCCGCGCCAGGCCGCCAAGGACCAGGCGGTGGCCGAGCGGCTGCTGGCCGCGTCGCCGAAGGTGCCGCGGTTCGGGTATCGCCGCATGGCGGCCTGGTTGGACCTGGGCGAGGCCCGGGTGCGGCGCCTGTGGCGCCAGCTGGGTTTGAACATTCCCCGCCGCCGGCCGCGCCGCCGCCGTTCCGGCAACGACATCCGCCTGCCGGGCGCGGTTCGCCCGAATGCGGTCTGGAGTTACGACTTCGTCCACGACCAGATGGTCGACGGACGCGCCTTGAAGATGCTGTGCGTGATCGACGAATACACCCGGGAGTGCCTGGCGATCGAAGTCGGGGCAAGCCTGCGGGCGCAAGACGTGATCCTGACCCTGTCGCGACTGATGCGGATCTACGGCAAACCGGCCTTTGTCCGCTCCGACAACGGCGCCGAGTTCACCGCGGCCAAGGTGATGCGCTGGCTGCGCGACGCGGCGATCGGCCCGGCCTTCATCGCGCCGGGTAGCCCCTGGCAGAACGGGTTCGTCGAGAGCTTCAACGGCAAGCTTCGGGACGAGCTTCTGAACCGGGAATGGTTCCGCAGCCGCGCCGAAGCGAAGGTGCTGATCGAACGCTGGCGGCAGTTCTACAACGAGCAGCGGCCGCACAGCGCCCATGGCTACAACCCCCCGGCGACCGTTCGCCGGAACTTGTCGGAACCCGATACCGTAAGCTTCCCCGATCCGCAGACACCCCATAAGTAGAACTTTC
>NZ_ALIP01000031.1:0-4808 GCF_000283075.1 Pseudoxanthomonas sp. GW2 | reverse complement strand
GAGGCCGCTCCGGCCGCCGGGTCCGTCGATCCGCTGCTGGCCGAGATGGCCGCCGCCGCCGCGGCGATCCCGCCGGCCTCGGTCGGTGCCGCCCCGGCCGTGCCACCGGCGCCGCCGGTGGTCGTGCCGGCCGCACCGGCACCTGCCGCCACCCGCAACGGCGGCTTCGACGACAACCAGGACATCGACGCCGACATCCGCGAAGTCTTCCTGGAGGAGTTCGAGGAAGAGCGCGGCAACCTTGCGCGCCTGCTGCCGCTGTGGCTGCGCGCGCCGGACGACCTGGAACGCCTGCGTCCGATCCGCCGCGTGTTCCACACCCTCAAGGGCAGTGGCCGCCTGGTCGGCGCCAGTGCCCTGGGCGAGTTCGCCTGGAAGATCGAGAGCATGCTCAACCGCGTGCTCGACGGCACCCGTCCGGCCAGCCCGGCGGTGGTCGCGATGGTGCAGCAGGCCACCGAGGTGCTGCCGCAGTTCGATGCCGCGCTGCGCGGCACCGGCGCGCTTGCCCTGGACCTGCACGCGATCGAGTCGGTGGCCGAGCGCATCGCCGCCGGCGAGGAAGCGTTCTACTCGATGCCGGCGCCGCCGGCGGCCGTGGCCGCCGTGGTGGACGAAGGCACCCCGGCCTCGGTCGACAGCGTGCTGCGCGAGATCCTCGAGACCGAGGTCGCCACCCACCTGGAGACGGTGGACGCGTGGATTGCCGCCGCGCGCCAGGCGCCGCAGGCGGTCAACGATCCGCTGCTGCGCGCCATGCACACCATGAACGGCGCGTTCGCGATGACCGACGTGCCGGAGATCACCGCGGTCACCGACGCGGCCGAGACCTACATCAAGCGCGGCATCGCCGCCGGCCACGTGCCTTCCGCGGAGGAAGTGCAGACCCTGGCCGACACCGCGGCCACGATCCGCGCCTGCATCCAGGCGCTGCAGGCCGAGTCGCCGCGTATCCCCAGCTATGCCGCGCTGGCCGCGCGCCTGCGGGCGATGGCCGACACCCTGCCGGAGGCGCGCTGGTCGCAGCCGGAAATCCTCGAGGACGAAGCCGCGGCCGTGCCGGCGGCGCCGGATCCGTCGATGGAACTCACCGGCGTCGACCTCAGCGGCTTCCTGGTCGACGCGCTGGGTGGCGACGAGGCCCAGCCGGCCGCGGTCGATGCCGGCAGTGCCGCGCCCGCGGCACCCCAGGTGCCGGACTGGAACCTGGACGCCGCCGGGACGGCGGCCCCGGAAACCAGCGCCCCGGCCGTCCGGCAGTGGGAGGTGGAGCAGCCGCTCGCCGGCGCGGACGCCAGCGCCGCGTCCGATTTCGCCGGCGAGGCCATGCCGGCCGCGCCCGCGGGCAGCGAAGAGGCTGCGACCGATGCGGGCGATTTCAGCTTCGACTGGACCCCGCCCGAGGTCGCCGCGGAGCCCGCCGCCCCGGCGGCCGAACCGCCGGCCATCGCGCAGGCCACCATCGACCCGCCGGTCGCCGTGGAGCCGGCCATCGAGCCGGCGGCCGCGGACTGGAACCTGGAGCCGGTGGCCGACAGCGGCGCCGTGGAGCCGGCCGGCATTGCGCCGGTGGCGGAAGAAAGTCCCGCGCCGGCCGTCGACGACGCCTCCATGGCCGCGGCCGGGCCGGTGGCCGCGAGCCCGGACCCGGTGCTGGCGCCGCTGCACGAGGCCATCGAGGCCGCGCTGGAAGCGGCCGCGCCGGAAGTCCCCGCGACCGCAACCACTGCGGCCCCGGACGAGCCGGCCGCGGAAGCGCCGGTGCAGCCGGAGGTGGCCGAGGCGCCCGCGGTTGCCGCCGAGGCACCCGCCGCCGCCCCGGTACTGCCGGCGGAAACCGAGGGGGCGCCGGCCGACGCGCCGATGCTGGACTTCAGCGAGCTGGACCGCGACCTGGTCGACATCTTCGTCGAGGAAGGCGGCGACCTGCTCGACCACATCGACGCGCTGCTGGTGGAACTGCGCGCCGACAGCACCGCGCGCGAGGCGATCATCGGCCTGCAGCGCGACCTGCACACGCTCAAGGGCGGCGCGCGCATGGCCGGCATCGCCACCATCGGCGACCTCGGCCACGTGATCGAGTCGCTGCTGGAAGCGGCCGCCGAGCATCGCACCGAGCTGGGCCGCGGTGACGTGCAGCTGCTGGAACGCGGCTTCGACACCCTGCACCAGCTGTTGGTGCAGACCCGTGCCCACCGCGCCACCGCCATGCCGCACGCGCTGATCGCCGCGTTCGAGGCGCGCATCCGCGGCGAGGCCGTGCCCGCGGTCGCGGACGACGTTCTGGCCGCTGCGCCGGCCGCCGCGGCGCCCACCGAGGCCGCGCAGCCGCACGCCGAGGCCGCTCCGGCTGCCGCGCCGCAGCCGCAGCCGGTGCATGTCGCCGCCGAGGTCCAGCTGGCCGCCACCGCCGCGGCGCTGCCGCCGCTGTCGGCCCCGGTGGACGAGGAAGCCGAGGCGCCGGCCGAGGAAGCCATCGCCCCGCGCGCCCCGCAGGAACAGGTGCGCGTGCGCGCCGACCTGCTGGACAACCTGGTCAACCATGCCGGCGAAGTGGCGATCTACCGCGCCCGCCTGGAGCAGCAGCTGGGCGCGTTCCGCGCGGCCATGGCCGAGCTGGACCGCACCAACGCCCGACTGCGCGACCAGCTGCGCCGCCTGGACCTGGAGACCGAGGCGCAGATCGTCGCCCGCTACCAGCGCGAGCAGGACAGCGCCGACCCGACCTTCGACCCGCTGGAGCTGGACCGCTTCTCCACCCTGCAGCAGCTCAGCCGCGCGCTGAACGAGTCCGCCGCCGCCCTTACCGGCCTGCAGGGCGTGCTCGAGGACCTGGCCCGCCAGTACGACGTGCTGTTGCAGCAGCAGTCGCGCGTGAGCTCGGACCTGCAGGACGGCCTGATGAGCGCGCGCATGGTGCCGTTCGACAGCGTCGTGCCACGCCTGCGCCGCGTGGTCCGCCAGGCCGGCCACGACACCGGCAAGCAGGTGCAGCTGCGCCTGGACGGCACCCACGGCGAACTGGACCGCAACGTGCTCGACCGCATCGTCGCGCCGATCGAGCACATGCTGCGCAACTCGGTGGCGCACGGCCTGGAGACCCCGGCCGAGCGCGTGGCCGCGGGCAAGAGCGAGGAAGGCACGATCACCATCGCCCTGCGCCACGAGGGCTCGGAAATCGTGCTGCAGGTGTCCGACGACGGCCGCGGCCTGGACCGCGACGCGATCCGCCGCCGCGCCGAGCAGCGCGGCCTGCTCAAGCCGGGCGCGGTGCTCACCGACACCGAGCTGGATTCGCTGATCTTCGAGGCCGGCTTCTCCACCTCCGAGCAGGTCAGCCAGCTGGCCGGCCGCGGCGTGGGCATGGACGTGGTCCGCAACGAAGTGCGCCAGCTCGGCGGCACCGTGGAAATCCACTCGGTGGTCGGCCGCGGCGTGACCTTCACCCTGCGCCTGCCGCAGACCCTGGCGGTCACCCAGGCGGTGTTCGTGCAGATCGGCGAGACCACCTACGCGGTGCCAGTGGCCTCGGTCAGCGGCATCGGCCGGATCTCGCGCGAGCGCTTCGAGAGCGGCACCGGTGGCTACCGCTACGCAGGCGAGGAATACGCGCTGCACGACCTCGGCCTGCTGGTCGGGCAGGGCCCGGCCAAGGCCGAGGGCCAGGCCCAGGTACCGCTGCTGCTGGTGCGCGCCGGCGACCTGCGCGCCGCGGTGGCGATCGACCAGGTGGTCGGCAACCGCGAAATCGTGGTCAAGCCGGTCGGCATGCAGATCGCGTCGGTGCCGGGCATCTACGGCGCCACCATCACCGGCGACGGCCGCGTGGTGGTGATCCTCGACGTCGCCCCGCTGGTGCGCCGCCACCTGGCGCAGCCGCAGCGCCCGGCCGCCGAGGCCGAGGCGCAGCAGCAGCGCCACGTGCCGCTGGTGATGGTGGTCGACGACTCGCTGACCATGCGCAAGGTCACCGGCCGCGTGCTGGAACGCCACAACTTCGAGGTGGTGACCGCGCGCGACGGCATCGAGGCGCTGGAGAAGCTGGAAGAGCGCGTGCCCGACCTCATGCTGCTGGACATCGAGATGCCGCGCATGGACGGCTACGAGCTGGCGACCGCGATGCGCGCCGACGCGCGCTTCCGCGGCGTGCCGATCGTGATGATCACCTCGCGTACCGGCGAGAAGCACCGCCAGCGTGCGTTCGAGATCGGCGTCCAGCGGTACCTGGGCAAGCCGTACCAGGAACTGGACCTGATGCGAAACGTGTACGACCTGCTGGGGATCGCCCGTGCCCGCGACTGATTCCTCGAAGACGGTCGCATTGCTGGCCCGCCAGGGCGCGGCCCGGGAGCGGCTGCGCCAGGCGGTGGACGCCGCCGGCGGCAACGTGGTGCTGGAAGCCGACCCGGTCGAGCTGGACCTGGCCACCCTGGCCGGGATCGGCGCGCAGGCGGTGCTGGTGGCGCTGGAGCCGGCGGTGGAGGACGCGCTGGTGGCGCTGGAGCCGGTGCTGGAGTCGCCGGACCTGCTGGTGATCTTCGACGAGGCCGACCTGGCCGCGCGCCGCGACGGCTGGGAGGCGCAGCGCTGGATCCGCCACCTGGCGGCCAAGCTGCACGGCCACGACGACGTGCTGCCGCCCGGCCGCGAGCACGACATCGACTTCTCGGCGCAGCTGCAGCCCGGCCGCCCGGCTGCGTTGCATCAGGCGCATGCCGGCATCGACGCGGACCTGGCGCTGGGTGGCGAAACCGTGGACCTGGCCGCGCAGCTGCCGCCGGACCTGCCGCCGCCGCTGCCCGCGGTGG
>NZ_ALIP01000030.1:0-1107 GCF_000283075.1 Pseudoxanthomonas sp. GW2 | reverse complement strand
CGCGCGCATCCCGGGCCGGCTGGAGCGCTTCGAGCACGACGGCGTGGAGGTGTTGGTCGACGTGGCCCACAACCCGCAGGCCGCGCGCGAACTGGCTGCCTGGGCGAAGGCGCGGCCGGCGTCCGGCGCCACCGCCATGGTCCTGGCGGTGCTGGCCGACAAGGACGCGGCGGCAATCGTGCAGGCGCTGGAAGGCTGCGTGGACCGCTGGCACCTGGCGGGTCTGGAGGGCATCGCGCGCGGGGAAGCGGTCGATGCGTTGGCCGCGCGCCTGGCCGGTACCGCGGCCGCCACCGGCAGCCGCGATGCCAGTGTGGAGGCGGCGCTGGCGCGCGCCCTGGCGCAGTCGGCGCCGGGCGACCGGGTGGTGGTGGCCGGCTCGTTCCACACCGCCGCCGCCGCGCTGGCGATGCTGCGTTCAGGGCAATGACGGTTGGCCCGGCCGGGCTCCCCCTATAATTGCCGCCACTTCCCGCCAGGCCCCCAGCTCCCGTGGATACCACGCTGAAACAACGCCTGATCGGCGCGGCCGTGCTGGTCGCGCTCGCGGTCATCTTCCTGCCGATGCTGGTGCAGGGCCCGGCCCCCGACAGTGGCGTGGCCGACGTCTCCACCCGCGTCCCCGATGCGCCGGCCAGCGGCTACGAGACCCGCGAGCTGCCCCTGCTCGGTGCGCCCGCCGAGGTGGATGCCCCGGCGCCCGCCCCCGAGGCCGAAGCCGCCGCGACCGACGGCGAGGCGGCCGAGGCCGCGCCCGACCCGGCCACCGCGGCGGGACGCTGGGCGGTGACCTTCGGTGCCTATGCCAGCGAGAAGGATGCCGAGGCGGTGATCAACCGCCTGCGCCAGGCCGGCCTGGAGGGCTTCAGCGAGCGCACCACGGTGGGCGACCGCCCGGCTTGGCGCGTGCGTGTGGGACCGTTCGCCGACCGCGCCCTGGCCGAAGCCGGGCGCCTGCGCGCGGTGCGCATCCGCAACGACGTCAACGCCCAGGTGATCGCGCTGGACGCAGGCGCCGGGGAAGCCGCGCCGGCCGCCGCCGCGGCGACCGCGCCGGATACCGCGGCCGCTGCCGCTCCTGCTGCGACTACCGCGTCGCCCGCAACG
>NZ_ALIP01000029.1:0-16110 GCF_000283075.1 Pseudoxanthomonas sp. GW2 | reverse complement strand
CAGGCTGCGCGCGTCCAGGCTGCGCTGCTGCGGGTCGATCGCCGCGGCCAGGGCGATGTCCTCGCGCAGCAGCGGATCGGCGATGCGCGCCTCCCAGCCGGGCCCGAGCGCGCCGCGCAGGTCGCCGCCCAGCAGCTGGAACACCAGCACGCCCAGGGCGTAGACGTCCGAGCGCAGGGTCGCGGCCTCGCCGGCCACCACTTCCGGGGCGATGTACAGCAGGCTGCCGGCGGCGGGGGAATGCGGCGCGGCCGCGCCCATGGTCAGGCCCAGGGTCGGGGCGATGCCTTCCAGCTGCGGCGACAGCACCGCCTCGCCGGCGCCGAGGTCGGCCAGCACCACCCGCAGGCGGCCGTCGGCCTCGACCGGGTACAGGTTCTCGGGCTTGAGGTCGCGGTGGATGATGCCGAGGTCGTGGATCGCCGCCACTGCCTCGCACAGGGCCACGCACAGGGCCAGGCGGGTGGCCTCGTCCAGTGCGGCCAGGCCGCCGCGGGCGCGGATCCAGTCGTGCAGGTTGCCCCCGGGGAAGTAGGGCAGTTCCAGCCAGCAAGGCGGCTCCTCCAGGTTCCAGCCCAGCACCGGGGCCACGCAGTCCTGGCCGGGCAGGGCCTGGGCGATGTAGCGGGACAGCGCGATCTCGCGGCGCAGGCCGCGCAGGCCGGCCTCGTCGCGGGCCAGCTTCAGTACCCGTTCGCCGTGGGTGGGCGAGTGGGCCAGGAAGGTCACGCCGGTGCTGCCCTCGCCCAGGCGGCGCAGCAGGGTCCAGGCGGCCTCGCCCGGCAGGGTCTGGCCCGCCGCGGGCAGGGCGGTGCCGGGTGCGGACGGCGGGGCGCCGGAAGGTTCGAAGCGGGCCGGGCACGCCAGGCGGTAGCCGTAGCCGTGCACGGCGCGGACCTCGGCGGCGCCGTCCAGCGCCGCGCGCAGGCGGCTGACGGCCTTGGCCAGCGAGTTCTCGGCGACCACGCGCCCGGGCCAGCCGGCCTCCAGCAGTTCGTCCTTGGTGACCACCTCGCCGGCGTGGCGCAGCAGGTGGCGCAGGACCTGCAGGCTGCTGCGGTCCAGCGCGCGCGCGCTGCCCGCCACCCGCAGGTGGCCGTCGGTCTCATGCAGCTCGGCCTGGCCGAACCGCCAGACGCCCGGCACCGGCCTGTGTCCTCCCTGCTGCATGCGTCCTCGCCCCCCCGGCGGCTGTAACTGCCTGTTGCTACGGCAGGCTGCGGCGCCACTTTAGCGGTCCGGTCACAACTTTTCAGGATTTTTCCGCGTCCGGCAAAGACGCCCCGGGCCCTGCACGGCAAGGTGGCCACCACGCGGGCGGCATCCGGCAGCCCGGCCCGGGACGCAGGTGGGCTGGGGGGAGCCATCGGCGGGGGCAGGTTCCGGGGCCGCGGGGGGGCGGGCCCGGAACAGCGGACAGGGAGGTCCAGGGAGCGGCGCCGGCGCGAAGGAACGCGCCGGCGCCGCGCCTTGTCCGCGGTCCGGCGGGCAGGGTCCGCGGCGGTCAGAACTTTTCAAAAGTTTTCAGCCCCCTGGAATGAATCCGGCCGCACCGCCGCCTAGAACACCGTCCTGGGGGGCGTGCAGAGGGGCCGCTTCCCGAATACAGGGGTAAAGAACAATGCCGTGGAAGCACCACATGCGCGCCACTGCCTGCGCGCTGGCCGGCCTGCTGCTGGCCGCCTCCACCGTCGCCGACGCCCGCGAGCGCCGGCCCCGGCTGGAGAATCGCGGCGGCGTGCCCGCCCGTGACCTGGACCCGTCGGAGAAGGGGCTGGTGACCGGGGTGGGCATCGAGAGCCAGGACATCCAGGCAATGACCAACCAGATGGCGCGGGACCTGATCGCCAGCGGGTTCCTGGGCCGCTTCAGCACTCCGCCGCGGGTCCTGATCGACGAGCAGGAATTCCGCAACGAGGGCTCGCAGATCATCAACCGGCGCATGATCACCCAGCGCCTGCTGGTGGAGCTCAACCGTGCCGCGCAGGGCAAGATCACCTTCGTCGGCCAGCGCTACGCCGGCATGGTGGCCCGCCAGCGCGACCTCAAGCGCGAGGGCGTCACCGACACCGGCACCACCGGCCTGACCCAGGGCCAGGCCGGCGTCGACTTCTTCCTCGGCGGGGCAATCATGACCCTCGACAGCCGCGACCCCCGCCCCGGCGTGGTCCAGCGCCTGAACCAGATCGCGTTCGAGCTGGTGGACGCGGAGACCGGCGAGCTGGCCTGGACCGGCATGTACGAGTTCCAGCGCGCCGCGGCCGAGGACGTGATCTACCGCTGAGCCGCGCCATCCCACCGTCCATGGCCCGGCCCCGGGCCAGCGTGTACCGGAGATCCCGATGAAGAATGCCCTTGCTGCCGCCGTGCTCGTGGCCGTGGTGGCCACGGCCGGCTGTTCGACCCCCGCCGCGCGCCCGCAGGCGGTGCTGGAGTGCGACTACAAGGCGCTCAAGCGCAACGCGCCCAGCGGCGGCCCGGCGCTGACCGCGGTTGCCTACGGCTCGGTCAAGGACATCCCGGCCGACGCCGTGCTGATGAGCGACGAGCGCCTGTTCCGCAGCGTGATCGTGCAGCACCTGAGCACCAGCACCACGCCCGGCGGCACGGTCCAGGTGACCGCGCGCCTGGCCAACTGCACCGCCGGCCCGCTGGGCGTGCGCGCCCGGGTCGCGTTCCTCGACTCGAACATGGCCCCGGTGGAAGCGGTCTCGGCCTGGCGCCCGGTGTTCCTGCCGCACGGCGGCATGGCCGTGTACCAGGAGTCGTCGCTGTCGCCGAAGGCCACCCACTACTACATCGAGCTGGCACCGAACTGAGCGGAGGCGACATGCACAAGGCAGTCCTTGCACTGCTGGGCGTGGCACTGGTGCCGCTGCCCGCAGCGGCGCAGTGGCGCGAGCCAGCGCCGGCGCCCGGCTACCGTGCCGGCCAGCCGGTGGTGCTGGGCCCGGCGGCCGCGCCGGAAACCGCCGAGGCCCTGCCGTGGGAGGCGCTGCGCCAGCAGCTCGGCAAGCGCAACCGGGTGATGCTGTTCTGGGAGGCGGAGCTGGAAGGCGAGGTCGCCACCCGCTACCGCGAGGTGGAAACCCTCGACCGTCACGGCCACGCCGCGGTGACCCGCAGCGAGGGCGTGGACCGCGACCGCTACGGCCACGTCGGCACCAGCGTGGCCGGTGCCGATGCCGGCATGCACCAGCGCAGCGAACGCTTCCTCGAGGCCGAGGCGCCGGCGGCGCCGCGGGTTGAGGGCGAATCGCGGCAGATCCGCGCGCATTTCATGGAGCAGCTGCGCCAGGGCGGCGTGCGCTTCATCGCCCGCGCCCTGGCCACCCGCCTGGCGGGCGCGGCGGTGGAGGGCGAGCGCCCCAACGTGCACGCGATCGAGACCCGCGCCCTGGCCGGCCATGCCGACTACCTGCTGCAGGTGACCTCGGCCGTCGACCTGCAGTCCGCGTCCGGGCGCGCCTTCCACGTGGTGCTGCTGGACGTGGCCGACGGCGGCACCGTGCTGGAGTTCCAGACCCAGGCCGCGCCGCCGGCCGCCGCGCCGGGGCGCTACGTGGCCACGGCCAATGGTTTCGAACGCCAGGCCGCGGCTGCGCCCGGCCTGGCAGACGTCGCCCGGGTGCTGGCGCTGGAGACCGCGCGGCGCATGCAGGGGGCGCTGTGAGCGGCCGCACCCGTCCGCCTCGGCTGGCGGCGGCGCTCGCCCTGGCCCTGGCCCTGCCGGCGCAGGCCCAGGTGCCGGGCCTGCCTGCCGCCCTGCAGCCGTACTACGAGGCCTTGCTTGCCGACGGCGAGTGGGGCGCGGTGCTGAACCTGCAGCGCATGGGCCTGGAAGCCATCGACCAGGGCCAGCCGGAGGTGGCGGCAACCGCGTTCGACGCGGCGATCGAACGGATCGAACTGGTCTACGCCGACTCGCAGGCGGCGAAGAAGGCACGTTCGCTGTGGTCGTCCGAAGGGGTCAAGGACTTCAAGGGCGAGCCCTACGAGCGGGCGATGGCCTACTACTACCGCGGCCTGCTGTTCCTGGCCGAGGGCGACTACGGCAACGCCCGCGCCGCGTTCCGCGCCGCCGAGTACCAGGACACGGTGGCCGAGCAGGAGGAGTACGCCGGCGACTTCGGCCTGATGTCGCTGCTGGCCGGCTGGGCCTCGCAATGCGAGGGCGACGCCGCCATGGCCGCGGAGTTCTACGGGCGCGCCGCCGCGCAGCAGCCGCAGGGCCTGCAGCCGCCCGCGCCCGGTGCCGACACCCTGGTGCTGGTCGAATCCGGCGGCGCGCCGGTGAAGGCGGCCACCGGCGGCTACGGCGAGGCGCTGCAGCTGAAGCCGGGCGACAACCCGTTCGTGGCGGTGCGCATGGGCGGCCAGGAACTGGCGGCGCTGGGCGACGTCGGCTGGCAGGCGCGCACCCGCGGCGGACGCATGATCGACGTGGTGCTCGACGGCAAGGCCAGCTTCCGCGAGGGCGCGGAGACCGTGGGCTCGGCCGGCGTGTCGCTGGGCGCGCAGGTGGCCGCGTTCGCGCCGGGCGACGACAGCCTGGCGGTGGCCGGTGCGCTGGCGGTGGTCGGCGTGGCGGCCACGCTGATCGGCGGCGCGGTCAAGGCCAAGGCCGACATCCGCGCCTGGGACAACCTGCCGGACCGCATCTACGGCGGCTTCGTCGCCGGCGGTGCGCGGCCGTTGCCGCCGGTCAGCGAAGCCGAGGGCGACGGCGAGCAGTGGCCGATCGAGGCGCCGGTGATCGACCGCCGTGCAGGCGCCTGCCGGCTGGTGCTGTACCGCACGCGCGAGCCGGCGACCCTGCGCGCGCAGGCGGTGTCCAACCTGTCCGAACCGGAGCGCCGCAAGCTGCTCAAGCGCAACGAGCAGCGCGACCGCGCCTTCCGCAGCCAGATGGCCGCGCTGTTCGCCGCCGCGCCGGGCGAGGCGGCGGAACCACCGGGCCCGGGGGAATGACCATGCCAACAGCGGTATCCGTGATCACCGCTGCCCTGTTGTGGGCAGGCCTGGCGCTGCCGGCTGCGGCGCAGGAAGCCACGCAGGAGACCGCGCAGGAGGTTGCGCAGGACGAGTCCGGTGCCGATCCCGCGGTATGGGGACCCTACGCGCAATGGGTCGGCCGCACCTTCGAGCGCCAGGGCAGCAGCGAGTACGGCGCCCACCGGATCACCATCGCCTGGGAGGAGCCGGGCAAGGTCATGGTCGAGACCGGCTACCTCGTGGACGGGAAGCGTTGGTACACGTACACGGTGGTGGCCGGCAAGCAGCCAGCCACGCTCACCGTGGACCCGAAGCCTGGTCCCAAAGGGGCCTGGAACATCGTCGACGCGGAGAACCTGGAGTCGAACAGGCGGTTCGGCTACCAGACCACCCGCCGCGTCACCGGTGCGCAGACGTTCGAGGAGGCGACGCTCCGGAGCGGCGGAGTGGTGGACCAGCGGGTGTACCTGGACATCGCCTCGGCGCAGTACCAGGCAGTGCAGGAGGCCAAGGCCGTGGAGGAGGCGCGCAAGCGCGCCGAGGCGGTCGCCGCGCGGCGCGCGGCCGGCGTGCCGGCGGTGGAATCGGTGCCGGTGCCGGCCGAGCGGGTGCTGGCCTACCAGGAGCCGCTGCGCGGCGGTTCGGGCATGTTGCGGGTGACCCGCGGCAAGACCTGGGGCGACGGCATCTGCTACCTGGCCGTGTACATCAACGACCGCCTGGCCGCGCGCATGGTCGGCGGCGAGACGGCCACCTTCCGGGTCCCTGCCGGCGAGCTGCGCATCGGCGTCGGCGGCGACCCGGCCGGACGCGGCACCTGCTCCATGGGGCGCGGCGGCGTGGTCGAGCACCTCACCCCGCTGGGCAAGGGCGAGGCCCTGCACGTGTACTACCAGCTCGACAGCGGCCTGCACTTCAGCGAGGCGCTGCTGGACCCGGCCGCGCCCTGAGCGGCGCGCGGTCCCCCGGATCCCGGAGGAGGGGGTGGCGTCCCGCGAAGGACCGCGGGCGCCGCTTTTTCTGCCGCGGTCCGGCGCCGGCTTACTCGGCCGGCGCCGCTTCCGCTTCGGCTGGCCGCGCCGCTTCCGGGCTCACCCGCTCGATGGTGTGGCGCAGCTCGCGGCCCAGGATCAGCTTGGCGTCCTTGGCCCACACGTCCAGGCGCTCGTCGAACACCAGCTTGCTGTTCTGGTCCGGCCACACCAGCTTCATCTCGCGCAGCTTCTGGATGAAGCCGCGGAACAGGCTCTTGTCGAAGAATTCCGGCGCCGCCGGCGCGTAAAGCAGGCTCAGGCGCTGCGCCGCCAGCTGGCACAGGCTCTCCAGCTCGGCCGCGCCGAGCGTGCCGGGGCCGTTCTTCACCAGCACCGAGATGGCGATGTAGTAGCGCTCGAACGCCTGCTGCAGGGTGTGGCCGATCGCGCGCAGGCGGAACACCTCGTCGCTCTGGCCCGGGCTGCGCTGCAGCACGCCGCCGTCCTCGTCGTTGACCAGCTGCAGCAGGCCCTCGCGCACGAACACGTCGGCGATGCGGTCCACGCGCTCGGCGAAGCCGTCCTCGTCCCAGGGCAGGAACAGCTCGGCCTGCAGGAACGGGTACAGGGTGCGGCCCAGCCGCACCAGGGTGCGCCGGCTCATGCGCCGGTTGTGCTGGAAGCAGCAGGCGATCCAGGACGAGGCGGTGAACAGGTGGGCGACGTTGTTGCGGAAGTACGACAGCAGCACCGCGGTGTCGTCGTCCACGCTCAGCACGTCGCCCAGCGGGTGCGGGATGCGCCGCAGCACGCCGATCTCCTCGCCGTGGGCGATGATCTCCTCCGGCGTGTGCGGGGTCACCGTGGTGCGGTCCGAATACGGCAGCTCCGCCAGCAGGGTCTTGGACAGGGCGATCTGCGCCAGCAGGTCGCGCTCGCCCATGGCGTGCTTGGGCGTGGACAGCAGCGCCAGGGCCAGCAGGTTGATCGGGTTGACGTCGGCGGCCTCGTTGATGCGCACCTGGATGCGCTGGGCGAGGGCGTCCACGGTCTCGGCCAGCCACGCCGGCTTCTCGTCCTCCGGCAGCGGGCGGCCGTCCCATTCCGGGGCGTGGCTGGACAGCACCTCGCCCAGCCGGATCGGCTCGCCGAAGTTCACCACCACCTGGCCGTAGTTGCTGCGCAGCACCTTGGGGATGCCCATCAGCAGCTGCCAGATCGATTCCTTCTCCTTGGGCTTGCCCGACAGCTCGTCCAGGTAGCTGTTGCCCTCCATCAGCTTCTCGTAGCCGATGTACACCGGCTGGAACAGCACCGGGCGGGTGGGCTGGCGCAGGTAGGCGCGCACGGTCATGGCGATCATGCCGCCCTTGGGCTGCAGCAGGCGGCCGGTGCGCGAGCGCCCGCCCTCGATGAAGTACTCCAGCGAGTAGCCGCCGGACACCAGCTGCGCTACGTACTCGGTGAACACCGCCGAGTACAGCGGGTTGCCGCGGAAGCTGCGGCGCATGAAGAACGCGCCGCCCTTGCGCAGGATGGTGCCGACCACCGGCAGGTTGAGGTTGATGCCGGCGGCGATGTGCGGCGGGACGATGCCGCGCTCGTACAGCAGGTACGACAGCAGCAGGTAGTCCATGTGGCTGCGGTGGCAGGGCACGTACACCACCTCGTGGCCCGGGGCGACCTCCTTCAGGCGGTCCAGGTGGTGCACCAGCACGCCGCGGTAGATCTTGTTCCACACCGGGGTGAGGATGACGCTGGCCGAGCGCACCACCGGGTGCGAGTAGTCGGCCGCGATCTCCCAGGCATAGGCGTGCGCCTTCTTCCAGGCCTCGGCCACGGTGGTGCTGTCGCGCCGGGCCTGGTCGGCGATCGCCTCGCGCACGGTTTCGGCCGCCAGCACCTTGTCCACCAGCAGGCGCCGGGTGGACAGGTCCGGGCCGATCACCGCGGCGCGGATGCGGCGGAAGTGCGCGCGCAGCACGCGCTGCAGCTTGCGCACGGTGCGCTCCGGCGGCAGGCCCTCGGCCACGGTCTCGCGCAGCGACACCGGCTCGGCGAAGCGCACCAGGGTGTCGCGGCCATTGAGCAGCAGCGCCAGCAGGCGGCGGAAGCGGCCAACGATCGCCCAGTTCTCCGAGAACAGCACCGAGAACCAGCCGCTGTGCCGGTCCGGGGCGCGGCCGACGAAGATCGACACCGGCACCAGGCGCACGTCCAGTGCCGGGTCGTCGCGGTGCGCCTGGAGCAGGCGCGCCAGCGAGTCCGAATGGGTGCGCGCGGCCGGGCGCTGGTCCGGGATCAGCGGGGTGACGCTGCGCCGGGACAGGGCCACGTAGGCGCGGCGGCGGCCCAGCGGGTCGCCCGGCAGCGGCACCAGCGGCGAGGGCAGGCCGGCCTGGCGGCAGGCCTTGTCCAGGATCAGGGCGTTGGACAGGCCGTAGTCCTCCAGCACGTAGCACACCGGGCGCGGGTCGTCCTGCGGCTGCTGTGCCGGCTCCAGCTTCAGGTCCAGCCACGGGTCGACCACCCAACCGAGCAGGCGCGCCCACAGCGGCCGCCGCGCGGCCACGGGGCGGGGGGCGATCGGCTGGCGCGGCGGCTCGCCGGACGGCGTGGCGCCGCCGGAATCGGCGGGCGCGGGCGTGGCCGGGTCGTCGGTGGCAGGCCCCGGGAAGGGCAGGGGATTCTGTTCTGGCATTGGGCGATTATCGCCCACCCGGGTCCGCGGCCGCTTCCGGGGGCTCGGGCAAGGCCTCGGCCGGGGTGGCCGCGGCCAGCACCCGGGCGGCTTCCTCCAGGTAGCCGTCCAGGTACCAGTGGCCGCCAAGCCGGGTCAGGCGCAGGGTGGTGTCGATCTCGCGCCCGGCCAGCGGGTAGTGCAGGCGCACGGTGGCGTGGTCGCCCCGTTCCTCGACCAGGCCGGTGCGCAGGTCGGTGAGGCTGTGGTCCAGGTCCAGGCCGTAGTCGGCGGTGGTCGCCTTCACCGCGGCCAGGAACGGCCCCAGCCGGCGCAGGCTGTCCTCCATGCCGGCCTGGCGCAGGTCCTCCTCGCTGGCCAGCCCGGTCTGGCGCGCCGCCGCGGCCAGCCGCTCGATCGCCGCGTGGCCGAGCCGCGGATCGCCCAGCGGCGCCTGTCCGGCCCAGGCGCCCAGCGCCTCCACCGTCTGCACGTAATGGGCCCGTTCCTCGTCGCTGTAATGCGCCTGCTGGCGCAGGTACTGCACGCCGAACAGGGACAGCGAGCGGGCGGCGTCGCGCAGGGCGGTGTCCTGGCCGGCCAGCTGCCGGTCGAAGCGCCGGCGCAGGTCGGCTTCGGCGCCCGGCTCGGCCAGGGTCGCCAGCAGCGAGGGCAGTTGGTCGTCCAGCGGCAGCTCGGTCAGCGGCCAGCGGCTACGGTCCTCGCGCCAGGCCGCGGCCAGGGCGGCATGGGTTTGCGGGGGCAGGGCGTCGCGCGCGAACGCCACCAGGTCGTTGCGCTGCAGGTGGCCGGCCAGCTGGCGCACGGCGCCGGCCGGTTCGCTGGCGGCGCCGGGCAGTTCCGCGGGCGCGCCCGGGTCCGGGCGGCAGGCGGCCAGCAACAGCAGCATGGCCGGCAGCAGCAGGCGCAGGCGCGCGCGCAGCGTGGATCGGGCGAGGCGCGATCGTTGCATGAGTCTGGTCCTGGGGCCCCGGGCGTCGAGTGTGGCCGCTGCCGGGGCGCGAGGGCAACGCCCGGATACAAAACGGGGAGGCCTGAGCCTCCCCAAATCCGGCAACGCCGGAGGACATCGTGTTGTGGCACGGCGCCGGCCAGCGGCCGGCTGCGGGGCACTCTAGCCCGCTCCTCCAGCTAATGCAATACGTTAGGTTTTCCTGGCTAACCGATTGATTTAGCTGATCGCTTCGCGGATCTGCCGCTGGATCAATGCGGCCGCGGCCGCCGGATCGGGGGCGTTGCGGATCGGCCGCCCGACCACGATCGCGTCCGCGCCGGCGGCAAACGCCTCGGCCACGCCCACGCTGCGCTTCTGGTCGTCGCCGCCACCGCCGTCCGGGCGGATGCCGGGACAGACGATCGAGAACCCGCCGCCGGTGGCGGCGCGGATCGGGCCGGCCTCGCGCCCGGAGGCGATCACCCCGTCGATGCCGGCCGCCTGCGCCGCCAGCGCGCGCTGCACCACCACCTGCTCCGGCCCGGCGTCGATGCCCATGGCGCGCAGGTCGGCCCCGTCCATCGAGGTCAGCACGGTCACCGCCAGCAGGCGCATGTCGCCCTGGTTGGCCTCGGCGGCGGCCTGCATCATCGCCGGGTGCCAGCCGTGGATGGTGCAGTAGTCCACCTTCCAGCGGCCCAGGCCGCGGATCACCCCGGCCACCGTGGCCGGGATGTCGAAGAACTTCAGGTCCACGAACACGCGCTTGCCGCGCTGGCCGAGCAGGTCCAGCACCTGGAAGTACTCGCCGGAGGCCAGCAGTTCCATGCCGATCTTGTAGAAGCGCACGTTGTCGCCGAGGCGGTCGATCCAGGCCTCGGCCTCGGCGCGGCCGGGCACGTCCAGGGCGAAGATCAGGCGCTCCTCCGGCGCCAGCGGCAGCGGGGCGCGGCTCACGGCGCGGTCTCCAGCGCGGCGCGCTTGGCGGCGCGTCGCGCGTCGCGCGGCTGCTTCCAGTGGTTGTCGAACAGCGCCGGCTCCCAGCCGCCGTAGGTCGGGTTGGGCAGGATCCACCAGCGGCTGCCGAACCAGTCGCGGTGGCGTTCCAGCAGGGCCTCGCGGCCGGCGGGGCTGTTGTCCTCGATCTTGAGGAAGTCGCCCAGCTGGTCGCCGAACTGCATCAGCACCCGGTACTTGCGGCTGGCCAGGCGGCGGCGGCAGTCCTTCTCGCTGCCGTGCTGCTCGCAGCCCGGGACCACCGTGCCCAGGCCCAGGAACACGTCCTCGCCCTCCACCGGCAGGCCCTCGGCGCGCAGGTTGTCCAGGGTGGCCTGGGTCAGGTGCACGGCGCGGTTGGAGATGTAGACCAGGGTGACGCCGCGGGCGTTGGCGGCGCGGGCGAACTCGACCACGCCCGGCACGGCACGCGCCTTGCGCTCCTCGACCCAGGCGTCCCAGGAGGGGTCGCTGTACTCGCCGCCGTCGCGCACCAGGCGCGCCTGGTAGGGCGAGTTGTCGAGCACGGTCTCGTCGATGTCCAGCACCACCGCCGGCTTCAGGCCGGGGCCGCTGCCCTCGCGCTCGCCATCCACCAGCGCGTCCCAGGCCGGGTCGGCCAGGGCCTGGTCCAGGGTCGCGGCGGCGGCGCGGTAGGTCTGCTCGGCGATGGCGCGGTACTCGGCCGAGCGCTGCACCCACAGCACGGCATTGAGGTTGTCGTCGGCGGCCACGGTGGCCGGGGCGGCGGCGGGCGGGGCATCGGGCCGCACCGGTTGGCAGGCGGCGAGCGCCAGCACGAGCACGGCGGCGCAGGACAGGACAGGACGCATGGGGCGGTCTCGCAACGGCAAACGCGCATTCTAGCGGCTCGCCGGCCGCGCTCAGGCCGCCGGCAGGCGCAGCAGCAGGTCGGTCGGGCCCACGTCCACGCCCAGCTGATGGAACAGGGTCGTGGCCTGGCCGCGGTGGTGCGCCTGGTGGTTGAAGAAGTGCAGCAGCAGGTGCGACAGCCGGCGCCGGTGCGCCTGGCCGGCCATGTTGCGGTACTCGATGACCCGCTCCAGATCCCCCGGCTGCAGCGTGCCGATCCAGTCGGCAATGGCCTGGTCCAGCAGCTGCCGGCGCTGCCACCAGGCATCCAGGTCCGGGCACGCGGTCTCGTCCAGGCGCCGCGGTGGCGGCAGGGCGGCGACCGGCTGCAGTGGCTGCCAGTGGCCGGGGTCGTTGGCGGCGAAGCGCTGCAGCCAGAGGGTGTCGGCCACCACCAGGTGGTTGAGGGTGCCGAGGATGGAGCCGAAGAACGCGCCGCGCGGCTCGGCCAGCAGTCCGGCGTCCAACCGGGCCGCGGCTGCGTGCAGGGCGGCGTTCATCCAGTGGTTGTAGTCGGCCAGCAGGGCGAAATGGTCGCGCATGGCGGCATCCGGCGGCGGGAAGGCAAAGCTTCGCATGGCGCCGCCGGCTGGGGTACTTGCTGAATACGCAGCCGGCGCGTGACCGGTTCCGCCGCTGCGCACCCGCAGCATGCGCGCGGGTGCGGATCGTGGTAGAAAGCGCGAATGATACCGCTAACTTGGCGCCCGGACGGGGCCTCCAACCCCGCCGGGGCCAGGTCGTGGCCGAGGTATTTGTTGCGTCGCAACAAGGCCTGGCTGGCGGGACCCTGCGAAGTTTCCGCGCACCGGAGCGCTCCATGAGCAAATCCCCCGCAAGCTGTTCCATCCCGCGGCCGCACGGCTGCCCGTCCGCGCACGGGGTGCGCGCATGAGCCTGTATGTCGGCCTGGATGTAGGCACCCAGAGCGTCAAGCTGGTCGCCTACGACCCGGAAGCGCGCCAGGTCGCGGCGACCATCGGCCACGCCCTGGAGCTGGCCGCCGGCGACGACGGCAGCCGCGAGCAGCGCGCCGAGTGGTGGATCGACGCGATCCGCAGCTGCTTCGCGCGGCTGGACCCGGCCCTGCGCGAGCGCGTGGTGGCGATCGGCGTGTCCGGCCAGCAGCACGGTTTCGTGCCGCTGGACCGCGACGGCAACGTGCTGGCCCCGGCCAAGCTGTGGTGCGACACCAGCACCGCGGCCGAGTGCGACCTGATCATGGACGCGGTCGGCGGCGCGCAGCGCAGCATCGAGCTGGCCGGCAACCCGATCCTGGTCGGCTACACCGCCTCCAAGCTGCCGTGGACCCGCAAGCACCGCTCGCAGGCCTACGCGCAGCTGGCCCTGATCATGCTGCCGCACGACTACGTCAACTTCTGGCTCACCGGCGAGCGCTGGATGGAGTGCGGCGACGCCTCCGGCACCGGCTGGCTGGACGTGCGCAACCGCCGCTGGTCGGAGGAGATGCTGCGCGCCACCGACCCGGACCGCGACCTGGCCGCGCTGCTACCGCCGCTGGTCGAGGCCGACGCCACCTTCCCGATCGCCGCGCACATCGCCGACGCCCTGGGCCTGCCGCGCAACGTGCGCGTGTCGGCCGGCGGCGGCGACAACATGATGGCCGCCATCGGCACCGGCAACGTGACCCCGGGCGTGCTGAGCATGAGCCTGGGCACCTCGGGCACGCTGTTCGCCTACTCCGACCGCGCCATGGTCGACGAGGCCGGCCGCTGGGCCGCGTTCTGCGATTCCACCGGCGGCTGGCTGCCGCTGATCTGCACCATGAACTGCACCGTGGCCACCGAGGCGGTGGGCAAGCTGTGCAGCTTCTCGACCAAGGAAGGCGACGCCCTGCTGTCCGGCACCCGCCCCGGCGCCGATGGCCTGCTGATGCTGCCGTTCCTCAACGGCGAGCGCACCCCGAACCTGCCCAACGGCCGCGGCAGCCTGTTCGGCATGACCGCCACCAACTTCACCGTGGCCAACCTCTATCGCGCGGCGATGGAAGGCGCGGTGTACAGCCTCAAGAACGGCTACGACGCCTTCGTCGACGCCGGCATGCGCTTCGAGGCCATCCGCCTGACCGGCGGCGGCAGCCACAGTGCGGTGTGGCGGCAGATGATCGCCGACGTGTTCGGCCTGCCGGTGGACGTGCCCGAGCAGGCCGAGGGCGCCGCGTTCGGCGCGGCCCTGCAGGCCCTGTGGGCCACCAGCCGCGCCCAGGGCGGCGGTTCGGACTTGGCCGCGCTGGCGGCCGCGCACGTGCGCCTGGAGCCGCGCCTGTCCGCGCACCCGCACGCCGAGGCCACCGCCGCCTACGCGGCGCAGTACGCCCGCTTCCTTTCCCACCTCGACGCGATCCGGCCGCTGTACGCCTGAGCGCATCCCCGCTGTACGAACTCCCAAACGGAAACCACAAGATGAGCAAGCCCTTCATCGGCGCCACCGAGTACTTCCCCGGCATCGGCGCGATCCCCTACGAAGGTCCGGAATCGGACAACCCGCTGGCGTTCAAGGTCTACGATGCCAACAAGGTGATCGGCGGCAAGACCATGCGCGACCACCTGCGCTTCGCGGTCTGCTACTGGCACACCTTCTGCAACGCCGGCGCCGACCCGTTCGGCCCGGGCCCCCGCCGCTTCCCGTGGGAGAAGGGCGAGGCGATGGCCACCGCCGAGGCCAAGGTCGACGCCGCGTTCGAGTTCTTCACCAAGCTGGGCGTGCCGTACTGGTGCTTCCACGACGTCGACCTGGCGCCGGACGCCGACGACATCGCCACCTACGAGAAGAACCTCAAGCACCTGGTCGGCCTGGCCAAGGCGCGCCAGGACGCCACCGGCGTGAAGCTGCTGTGGGGCACCGCCAACCTGTTCTCGCACCCGCGCTACATGAACGGCGCCTCCACCAACCCGGACTTCGCCGTCGTCGCGCGCGCCGCGGTGCAGGTGAAGAACGTGCTGGACGCGGTGGTCGAGCTGGGCGGCGAGCACTACGTGTTCTGGGGCGGCCGCGAGGGCTACGCCACCCTGCACAACACCAACATGAAGCGCGAGCTGGAGCACTTCGCCCGCTTCCTGGCCGCCGCGCGCGACTACGGCCGCAGCATCGGCTTCAAGGGCAAGTTCTTCATCGAGCCCAAGCCGATGGAGCCGATGAAGCACCAGTACGACTTCGACAGCGCCACCGTCGCCGGCTTCCTCAAGGAGCACGGCCTGCAGAACGACTTCATGCTCAACATCGAGGCCAACCACGCCACGCTGTCGGGCCACACCTTCGAGCACGACCTGCAGGTGGCCTCCGACCACGGCCTGCTGGGCAGCATCGACGCCAACCGCGGCAACGCGCAGAACGGCTGGGACACCGACCAGTTCCCGACCGACCTGTACGACACCGTCGGCGCCATGATGGTGGTGCTGCGCCAGGGCGGGCTGGTCGGCGGCCTGAACTTCGACGCCAAGCCGCGCCGCGAGTCCACCGACATGGAGGACCTGTTCATCGCCCACATCGGCGGCATGGACGCGTTCGCCAAGGGCCTGGAAGTGGCCCATGCGCTGCTCAACGACTCGCCGTGGGAGCAGTGGCGCAAGGAGCGCTACGCCAGCTTCGACGCCGGCGACGGCAAGGCCTTCGAGGAAGGCAAGCTGGGCCTGGCCGCCCTGGCCGCGCTGTCGGCCAAGATCGGCGAGCCGAAGCAGACCAGCGGCAAGCAGGAGCGCTACGAGAACCTGCTGAACCAGTACCTGCTGCGGCGCTGACGCAGCCAGTGCCGGGGCGCGCCGCGCGCCCCGGCGACCGCGCCCGCCAGCCGCCTTGCCGGCGGGCGCGCGGATTCTCGAGGGAGGGGCCCCCGATGGCGGTAGTGGAAACCACGCAGTCCGGCGCGAGCGAGTTCGAGGCCGCCGGCGGCGAAAACACGCGTTTCATCATCCTGATCAGCCTGGTGGCCACCATCGGTGGCTTCCTGTTCGGCTACGACAGCGGCGTGATCAACGGCACGGTCGACGGCCTGGTGGCGGCGTTCAAGTCCGACGCGGCGGTGACCGGCTTCAACGTGGCCTCGATGCTGCTGGGCTGCGCGGTCGGCGCCTGGTTCGCCGGGACCCTGGCCGACCGCTACGGCCGCCGCACCATGCAGCTGTGGGCGGCGGTGTTCTTCATCGTCTCGGCCTGGGGCTCGGGCATCGCCACCTCCTCGGCCGAGTTCGTGGTCTACCGGGTGCTGGGCGGCCTGGCGGTGGGCGCGGCCAGCGTGCTGTCGCCGGCGTACATCGCCGAGGTGGCGCCGGCGCGCTACCGCGGCCGGCTGGCGACGCTGCAGCAGATCGCGATCATCTCCGGCCTGTTCTTCTCGTTCCTGAGCAACTGGTGGCTGGCGCGGCACGCCGGCGCCTCGACCGAGGTGCTGTGGTGGGAGTACGAGGCCTGGCGCTGGATGTTCTGGGCCGAGCTGGTGCCGGCGTTCCTGTTCCTGGTGGCGCTGTTCTTCATCCCGGAGAGCCCGCGCTACCTGGTGGCGCGCGGGCTGAAGGACAGGGCCGGCAAGGTGCTGGCGCGGCTGTACGGCGGGCCCAACGGTGCGCGCAAGCTGGCCGAGATCGACGCCTCGCTGGCATCCGACCACCACCGGCCGCGGC
>NZ_ALIP01000028.1:0-22712 GCF_000283075.1 Pseudoxanthomonas sp. GW2 | reverse complement strand
GCGGGCGGCGGCGGCATGTCCGGATGCGCGGGCCGCGCGGGCGGAGCCGGCGGCGCAGGCACGAAATCCAGCGCGCGCAGCGGCTCGGGCACGGTCACCTGCAGCTGGCGCGCGCTGCGCTCGCGCAGCACCGTCACCCGCGCCTGTTCACCGGGCTTCTTCTGCGCCATCCGGCGCATGGCCTCGGCCGGCGTGGCCACCGCCACGCCTTCCACCTGCTGGATCACGTCGCCGGCCTGCAGCCCGGGCAGCGCACCCTGGGACAGCACCAGCACGCCGCGATCGGTGCCGAAGTAGCGTCCGAGCTGGGCATCGAGCGCGACCAGGTGCAGGCCGTTCCAGCGCAGCGCCTCGCCGAGCAGCGGCGCGCTGCACTCCTCGCCGTCGGCGCAGGCGCCGCGCGCCAGGTGCAGCACCTCCCGGCGCAGTTCCGGGGCCAGGTCGCGCAGCGGGGCCAGGTCTTCGCCGAGCGCGCCGTCGCCGGAGATGCGGTGCGCGATCACCCTTACCGGCAGCGCCTCGGGCGCGACCTCGACCGTGTGTTCGCGGCCGTCGCGCTGGTAAGTCAGCTGCACCTTGCCGCCGGCCTGCAGCTGCGCCAGTGCCTGGCGCGCGGCCTCGACCCGCGCCTGCCCGGTGCCGCCGGCGATGGCCTTGCCGCGGATGCGCAGCAGGCGGTCGCCGCTGCGCAGGCCGGCCTTCTCGGCGCCGCTGCCCGGGGTCACGCCGACGATGCGCACCCCGGCCTGCGGATCTTCGCCCAGCAATACGCCCAGGCGCGGGCGCGCCTGGGCGCTGCGCAGCGAGGCCACGGCCCCGCCGGCCTGGGTGCGCGACAGCTCGGCAACCCGGCGGGCGGCTTCGGCCAGGTCGGCGCGCGCCTTCGCAAGGTCGGCCGCGGCGCGCGCCGCCTCGGCGCCGGCGGCGGTCCCGGCTTCCTTCTTGTTCGCGTCGGCGGCGGCCTGGGCCGGCAGGGCCAGCAGGCAGGCACAGACCAGCAGCCACGGCGTGGCGCGCCGGGTCGTGCGGATGCAGGCAGGACTCATGATCGTTCTCCGGTGGAAGACGATGGCGCCCGGTCAGTAGACCTGGACCAGGGCGTAGCGGGAGGAGGCATCGGCAAACAGCGCATCCCAGCGCTGGTCGCTGGCGACGGCAGCCAGTTCGCGCAGCAGCGCCACCCTGTGCTGCCACAGTTCCGCGCGCGCATCAGCCGCCAACGCGGGGGCGGCCAGCGCGGCATCGACCTCGCCGACCTGCGCCTGCAGCGCCAGGACCAGGGCCAGCTGCGCACCATCGACGGGTCCGTCGACGGACAGTTCGGCCAGCAGCGCCTCCAGCCGGGCGGACTCGGCCTGCAGCTGGTCCAGGGCCACATGCGCCGGGGGGCTGCCCGCGGCGGACGCGCCACCGGCTGCGGCCGGATCGGGGCGGGCGTCGGCGCGCACGCCGACGGCGCCGGCCTGGGCCGCGCGGGCAGGGATCCGCGTGGTGGCGGCTGGGGTCGCGAATTCCTGCGTGGGGCCTGCATGGCGTACCAGCAGCAGCGCCGGCAGCGCGGCCAATGCCGCCGTGCAGGCGGCGATCGCCCAGGACAGCGCGCGGCGCGGGTGCCGCCGCGGGGGCGCCAGGTGCGGTGCAAGCTTCGGCCAGGCATCGGCGGGCGGGGCTTCCAGCGGCAACGCGGCGAATGCCTCGTGCCAGCTGTCGGTGGCGCGGGAAGGGGTGTGCTCGTTCATGCGGGGGACTCCTCGACCTGCAGCAGGGCGCGCAGGCGGCGGGTGCCGCGCGCCAGCTGCGACTTGGAGAAACTCGGGCTGCGCTGCATCAGCGCGGCGATCTCCTCGTGGGTGTGGCCCTCGGCGTGGTACAGCCACAGCACGCTGCGGGTGGCTGCCGGCAGCGCCGCCAGCGCGCGTTGCAGCAGGGCGGCATCGGCCGCCGCCGGCGGCGGTGGCGCGGCGTCCTCCAGGTCGTGGCCGTCCAGCGCCAGTTCCTGGTCCAGGCGGCGGCCGCGGCGCAGCCGCAGCAGCGCTTCGTTGATCGCGATCTGCCGCAACCAGCCCCAGAACGGACCGCTGCCGCGGTAGTCGCCGATCCCGCGCAGCACCTTCAGCATCGTCTCCTGCAACACCTCGCTGGCCTCTTCGCGATCGCCGCACAGGCGCAGGGCGAGGGTGAACACCGGCCGCTCGAACCAGCGGTAGATCTGCTCGAACGCCGCCGGCTCGCCGCGGCGGGCCCGCGCCAGCAGGATGTCGGGCACGGCGATGGCGAAGGCCGAGCGCGGCGCGCCCGGCTGCGCCCGCAGGTCCGGCGCCGGCGCGGCGACGGCCGCCGGCACCCAGGGGACGGATGCCGGGGGCGCGGGTGGATCGGGCGGCAGATCGTGGCTCATCGACCTCATGGATGCCCGGGACGGCGAAAGCGTCGCACGCGGGGGCGCCGCGAGGGGACGCGGCGGTGCCGGGCCCGGCCGTGCCTATACTGGAAACCGGACAATCAGGGCCTGGATGGCCACGGGAGGAAGGGGATGTCTTCGGGTTTCGTCGCCGCGGTGCTGGCGCTGGCCGGCATCATCGTGTTGTTCAAGACCGTGCGCATGGTGCCGCAGGGTTACGAATGGACGGTCGAGCGCTTCGGCCGCTACACGCACACGCTCGAGCCGGGCCTGCACTTCCTGATCCCGATCATCTACGGCGTCGGCCGCAAGGTGAACATGATGGAGCAGGTGCTGGACGTGCCCAGCCAGGATGTCATCACCAAGGACAACGCCGTGGTCCGGGTGGACGGGGGGTGTTCTTCCAGGTGCTGGACGCGGCCAAGGCCGCCTACGAGGTCGCCAACCTGGAGGTGGCGATGATCGCCCTGGTGCAGACCAACATCCGCACCGTGATCGGCTCGATGGACCTGGACGAGTCGCTGAGCCAGCGCGAGGCGATCAATGCCCAGCTGCTGGGCGTGGTCGACCACGCCACCAACCCGTGGGGGGTGAAGGTCACCCGCATCGAGATCCGCGACATCCAGCCGCCGCGCGACCTGGTCGACGCCATGGCCCGGCAGATGAAGGCCGAGCGCGAGAAGCGCGCGCAGATCCTGGAGGCCGAGGGCCTGCGCCAGGCCGAGATCCTGCGCGCCGACGGCGAGAAGCAGGCGGCGGTCCTGGAGGCCGAGGGCCGCAAGGAGGCGGCGTTCCGCGACGCCGAGGCGCGCGAGCGCCTGGCCGAGGCGGAGGCCAAGGCCACGGCCATGGTGTCCGAGGCCATCGCCAAGGGCGACGTGCAGGCGATCAACTACTTCGTCGCGCAGAAGTACGTCGAGGCCTTCGCCAAGCTGGCCACCGCGCCGAACCAGAAGTTCGTGCTGATGCCGATGGAATCCAGCGGCATCCTCGGCTCGCTGGGTGGCGTGGCCGAGCTGGCGCGCGAGGCGCTGGCCGGCCAGCAACAGGCCAGCGCCGCGCGCCGCAACCCGCCGCCGCTGCGCCCGGGGGCCTGAGCCATGCGCTGGGACGTGACCACCTGGGCGGTGCTGGCGCTGGCGCTGATCGCCGCCGAGACCCTGGCCCCGGGCGCCTTCCTGTTGTGGATGGGGTTTGCCGCCGCGGCGATGTTGCTGCTGGTCCTGCTGTTGCCCGGCCTGCCGCTGCTGGCGCAGGTGGCGCTGTTCGTGGTGCTGAGCTTCCTGTCGATCCAGGTCTACCGGCGCTGGTTCCGCGGCCGCGGGCGGCAGAGCGACCGGCCCCTGCTCAACCGCCGCGCCGAGCAGAACATCGGCCTGGTCGCGCCGCTGGAGCAGGCGATCGTCGCCGGCCGCGGGCGAATCAAGGTCGGCGATGCGTTCTGGACCGTCGAGGGCCCGGACCTGCCGGCCGGGACCCTGGTGCGGGTGGTGGCCGCCGACGGCGCCATCCTCAAGGTGCAGGAAGCCTGAGCACGGCGCCGTCGCGGCGCACGGCATGACTCCCGGCACCGGCCGCGGCGCCGGCGGGGTAGGGGATAATGGCGCCTTTCCATCTCCGAGAGCGCCATGACCCGCAAGACCGTACTCAACGAAAGCCACCGTGCCCTGGGCGCGAAGATGGTCGACTTCGGCGGCTGGGACATGCCGATCCACTACGGCTCCCAGATCGACGAGCACCACCTGGTGCGCCAGGCCGCCGGCATGTTCGACGTCAGCCACATGACCGTGGTCGACCTGCACGGGGCCCGGGTGCGCCCGTTCCTGCGCCGGCTGCTGGCCAACTCGGTGGACAAGCTCAAGGCCACGGGCAAGGCCCTGTACTCGTGCATGCTCGACGAGCAGGGCGGGGTGATCGACGACCTGATCGCCTACTACCTGGGCGAGGATTACTTCCGCCTGGTGGTCAACGCCGCCACCCGCGAGAAGGACCTGGCGTGGATCAGCCAGCAGGCCGAAGCCTTCGGCGTGGAGGTGCGCGAGCGCGCCGAGCTGGCGATCATCGCCGTGCAGGGCCCGCAGGCGCGCGACAAGGTGATCGGCCTGCTTGCCGAAGCCGACCGCGAGCGCGCCGGCGCGCTGGCCCGCTTCGCCGCGATCGAGGTCGCCTCGGCCTCCGGCATCCCGCTGTTCCTGGCGCGCACCGGCTACACCGGCGAGGACGGTTTCGAGGTGGTGCTGCCGGAGGGGCAGGCGGTCGCGTTCTGGAACGCGCTGCTGGAGGCGGGCGTGCGCCCGGCCGGCCTGGGCGCGCGCGACACCCTGCGCCTTGAGGCAGGCATGAACCTCTACGGCCAGGACATGGACGAATCCACCACGCCGTGGGAGTCGGGCCTGGGCTGGACGGTGGCGCTGGACGAGGGCCGGGACTTCATCGGCCGCGCCGCGCTGGAGGCGCAGAAGGCCGCGGGCGTGCCGCGGCAGCTGGTCGGCCTGGTGATGGACGAGCGCGGCGTGCTACGCCATGGCCAGAAGGTGCTGGCCGCCGGCGGCGAGGGCGAGATCCTCTCCGGCACCTTCTCCCCGACCCTGGGCAAGGCGATCGCGCTGGCGCGCATCCCCGCCGGCGAACCGGGCCAGGTGCGGGTGGACATCCGCGGCCGCGAGGTGCCGGTGCGGGTGGTGAAATTCCCGTTCGTGCGCGAGGGCAAGGCGCAACCAGGCGTGCTGGCCTGATCCGGCGACGGCGGCGACGGTTTACCTCGCGAGGGGCCGTACTTAGACTAGCCGCCGTCCCAACACCCCCTGCGCGAGCGGAGCCACCCCAATGAGCGAGATCCCCGGCGACCTCAAATTCCTCAAGTCCCACGAGTGGGCCCGTGCCGAAGGCAACGGCCGCGTGACCGTGGGTATTTCCGACCACGCGCAGTCGCTGCTGGGCGACCTGGTGTACGTCGAGCTGCCGGAAGTCGGCGCCAGCGTCGAGGCGGGCAACGCCGTGGCGGTGGTGGAGTCGGTCAAGGCCGCCTCGGACGTGTACAGCCCGGTCAGCGGCCGGGTGGCGGAGGTCAACACCGCGCTGGCCGACAAGCCGGAGGCCATCAACGAGGACGCCTACGGCGAGGGCTGGCTGTTCGTGATCGAGGGCGTGGACGAGGACCAGCTCGCCGAGCTGCTGTCGCCGGACGACTATGCCGAGCTGATCGAGGGCGAAGAGGACTGAACGTCCTCGCCGACCCGCGGAAACGACGACGCCCGCCTTCCGGCGGGCGTCGTCGTTTCCGGGATGTGGTCGGCGCGCGCGGGCGGTGGCGATGTGGCCGCAGCGACGCGCGCGATGCGCCGGCCAGCGCTCCGGTGCGCGTCGAACGCCGCGCAAGGCTCGCGCAGTTCTGCGCAAATCGGCTTGTGCGACGCGAAAAGTATCGGTTGCGGCGGAAAAAGATTCCGCCTGATGCACGCCGCGCGCGATGCCGGCGCCGCGCTTTCCCGGGGAGCACCGGGCGCGTGCCCGGAAGCGTGTGCGCAGGCGCGCCTCGCAAAAAACCACTTGTTTTTCCGCATCGGTTTGCAAGGCGCGCGATGTGCGCGCGCGCCTTGCCGCACCGGCGGGTGGTTGCCCGAGGCGGGATGCCGCCTCGCGCCGCGCGCGATGGCGGGAGAAAACGCGCGCGCGGGTGTTGACAGTAAAAAAAACCGTGATTAGGTTTCGCCCAGCAGACGCTGCCTGCCGAAGCGAGTGAGTCGAATCAACACCACAACGCGAAGCACAACCCGGGCATCCGCCATGAAATCCCTCCAGGTGGATAGGACCCGCTTCCCCCGAGCAAACGCAGCGCCCCCCCAGATTCCCGCCCGCGCCACTGCATCGCGCGGGCGAAACTGTATCCGTATCGACGTGCCTGGCGCGCCGACGGGTTCCCCGCTGCACGTGCGGCGGGCTTTCGCGACTGGGCGTTAACCCAACCGCAAATCACTGACGAGGAGCTACACCATGGCTGTCAAGAAAGCTGCGAAGAAGAAACCCGCCGCCAAGAAGGCGGTGAAGAAGGTCGCCAAGAAGGCCGCCGCCAAGAAGGCCACCGCCAAGAAGACCGCCGCCAAGAAGACCGCCGCCAAGAAGCCGGCTGCGAAGAAGGTCGCCAAGAAGGCCACCGCGAAGAAGGCCGTCAAGAAGGTCGCGAAGAAGGCCGCCGCCAAGAAGGCGACCAAGAAGGTCGCGAAGAAGGCCACCGCCAAGAAGGCGACCAAGAAGGTCGCGAAGAAGGCCGCGGCGAAGAAGACCGTCAAGAAGGCCGCCAAGAAGACCGCCGCCAGGAAGCCGGCCGCCCGCAAGGCCGCCAAGAAGAAGCAGGCCCCGGTTGCGCTGCCGGCCACCCCGGCCCCGCTGATCTGATCAGCCTCCGATTACCGTAGTACCTGAATGACTCCCTCCCCGAAGCCCAGCGGGGAGGGAGTTTTTTTATCCGGGTCGTCCGGTCCTCCGGGGCAGCCGTCCTGGCGCGCGCGCGGCCGAGGCACGGGTGAGCGGAGTGCCTACGGCCAGCGGGGGCTGGCGATGCATGCGGCCTGGTGGGCAGCCAAGTCCCCAAGAAGGGCTCGCACTCCGGGGCTGCAGGGGCGCGGCGACGGCCCGCGGGCGTCGCGCGCCAATGGCGCAAGCCCGTCGCGTCGCCACGCGGTGCGCAGTCGCCGCCGGGCTACGCAGACCGGGGCGGCCCGTAACTTCCTGCCAGAAGGGATCCCGGATGCGCCTTCGGCCTGTCCGGGGCTATGCGTCGCCCGCCATGGAGCGCACTTCAAAGGTGCCGCGGGACCGTGCTACGCCGGCCCCGACGTGGTCGCGCCGCTCAGCGCGGCGAGGCGGTGGCGCGCGCGGCGGAGGTGCCGCGGCGCGCGGGCGCAGGCGGGGCCGCCTCGCGGTCCACCATCAGGTTGTCCGAACCGAAGTCGACGTCCACGTCGAGCCAGCGCTTCGGCGGCAGGCCGATGGCCTGGTCGAGGATGGTCGGCAGCAGGCCGGAGGGCAGGCTGCTCTCGCTGTTCCACAGGATCGCCACGCCCAGGTCGCGCCCGGGCAGCAGCGCGACCATGCCGCGGTAGCCCTGCACCGCGCCGGCATGGAACACGACTTCCTCGCCGGCATAGTCGAACACGCGCCAGCCCAGGGCGTAGGCGGCCGAGTTGAGGCGCTCGCGGCGCCAGCCGGAGCGCAGCTCGCCCGGGGTCGGCACCACCGGTGCGTGCAGGGTGGCCAGCAACGGCGCCGGCAACACGTCCGGGCGGTGTCCGGTGTGGGCCAGCAGCCACTGCGCCATGTCGTTGGCACTGGCGTTGACGCCGGCGGCAGGCGGCAGGCGGTAGTAGGTCGGCTTGGGCCGGATCGAGACCCAGCCGTTGCGGCTGCGCACGTGCGGGCGCGCCCAGCGGTGGCTGGACTCGATGCCCGGCAGGCCCAGGCTGGCGTCGCGCATGCCCAGCGGCTCGAAGATGCGCCGCTGCACTTCCTGTTCGTAGAACTTGCCGGTGGCGGCGAAGACCACGTCGCCGACCAGGCTGAAGGCCACGTTCTGGTAGGCGTAGCACTCGCCGGGCGCGCACTGCACCGGCGCCTCGGCCAGCTTCTGCGCGACCTGGTAGTACTCGGCATTGGCCTCGATGTCGCGGTCGTAGGCGTTGTGCGCCTTCAGCCCGACGCTGTGGCTCAGCAGGTCGGTGACGGTGACCCGCCGGGTGTATTCCTCGTCGGCCAGGCGGAAGCCGGGGACGTAGTCGGCCACCTTGCTGTCCCAGCGCAGGCTGCCGTCGTTGACCAGCAGGCCGGCCATGGTGCCGGCGAAGGCCTTGGACAGCGAAGCCAGGCGGAACACGGTGTGGGCGTCGACCGGCTCCGGACGGGCCACGTCGGTGACACCGTAGCCGCGCGCGCTGAGGATGCGGCCACCCTGGACCACGGCCATGGCCAGCCCCGGCACGCGCCGGCCTTCCACCAGCTGCTCGGCCATCGCCTCGAACACGGCCACGTCGAAGCCCGCGGCCGGCGGCAGCACGGTGCGGGTAGAGACGTCGCGGTAAGGGAGCGGCTGGGTCGGCGGCGGCGGGTTGGCCGACAGGGTGGGGGTGCGCGCGGTGGACGGGATCGCCAGTCCCAGCATCAGCCCCAGGGTAGCGAGCCTGAGTGCCCGGGGTGCGAGTACGCGGCCCGCTTTGGCGGACCGGGAAGTGCGCCCGTCTCTCATCGCTTCCTACCTGTGATTTACTGCCGCAACCGATTCTAGCGCCGGTTTTCCGGATTGCACAAACAAGGAGAAGATGAATGGGCAGTTTGTTGATCCTGTTGGTAATTCTGGGCCTGGTCGTGGTCGCGGCGCTGTGGGCGGTGGGCATCTACAACGGCCTTGTGAGCGCGCGCAACGCGTGGAAGAACGCCTTCGCCCAGATCGACGTGCAGCTGCAGCGCCGCTTCGACCTGATCCCCAACCTGGTGGAGACGGCCAAGGCCTACATGAGCCATGAGCGGCAGACCCTGGAGGCGGTGATCGCCGCGCGCTCGGCAGCGCAGGCCGGCCTGGCCGCGGCCAAGGCCAACCCGGGCGACGCCGCGGCGATGGCCGAGCTGGCCGCCAGCCAGGGCGCGCTCAACGGGGTGCTGGGGCGGCTGATGGCGGTGGCCGAGGCCTATCCGGACCTGAAGGCCAACCAGAACATGATGCAGCTGTCCGAGGAGCTGACCTCGACCGAGAACCGCGTGGCCTTTGCCCGCCAGGCCTACAACGACGCGGTGATGGCCTACAACAACAAGCGCGAGATGTTCCCCTCCAGCGTGGTCGCCGGGCTGTTCAACTTCGCTCCTGCCGCGCTGCTGGAGCCGCCGGCCGACCGCGCAGCGCAGGTGCGCGAGGCCCCGCGCGTCCAGTTCTGATCGCCCCCGGCAGCATGCCCGTCGGCGGCCCACGCCGCCGCGGGCGCCGGGCCTCGACCAGGGAACGTCGACGATGAACTTCTTCGAACACCAGGAACGCGCGCGCCGCGGCTCGTTCCGGCTGGTGCTGCTGTTCGCGCTGGCCGTGGTCTGCATCGTGCTGGCGGTGGACGCGGCGGTGCTGCTGTTCACCGGCAGCACCGCCGCGGCGCTGGCGGCCACGGTCCTCACCCTGGCGGTGATCGGGCTGGGCTCGCTGTACCGGATCGCCTCGCTGCGTGGCGGCGGTGCCGCCATCGCCGCGCAGATGGGCGGCACCTGGGTGCCGGAGGACACCCTCGACCCGCAGCTACGCCGGCTGCGCAACGTGGTCGAGGAAGTGGCCATCGCCTCCGGCGTGCCGGTGCCGCGCCTGTTCGTGCTGGAACAGGAAACCGGCATCAACGCCTTCGCCGCCGGCTACAGCCCCTCCGACGCGGCGATCGCGGTCACCCGCGGCGCGCTGGAGCGGCTCAACCGCGACGAACTGCAGGGCGTGATCGCGCACGAGTTCAGCCACGTGCTCAACGGCGACATGCGCCTGAACATCCGCCTGGTGGGCGTGCTGTTCGGGATCATGATGCTGTCCCTGATCGGCCAGCGGATCCTGTTCCACGGGCGGCTGGGCCGCAGCCGGGACGGGCTGCCGCTGGTCCTGGCGGCGCTGGTGGCGGTGGTGGTGGGCAGCATCGGCGTGTTCTTCGGCCGCCTGATCAAGGCCGGCATCAGCCGCCAGCGTGAATACCTGGCCGATGCCTCGGCGGTGCAGTTCACCCGCCAGACCAGCGGCCTGGCCGGCGCGCTGAAGAAGATCGGCGGCCTGCGCGAAGGCTCGCACCTGGCCGACCGCGCCGAGGCCGAGGAGATCGGGCACATGCTGTTCGGCCAGGGCATGGCGCTGTCCTCGCTGATGGCCACGCACCCGCCCCTGGTCGAACGCATCCGCCGGCTGGAACCGTCGTTCGACCCGCAGCAGCTGCGCCAGCTGCAGGCGCGCTGGCACGCCGCCCCGCCCGATGGCCTGGCCGAGGACCTGGCCATCGGGCTGGCCGTGCGTGATGCGGTGCCGGGCCTGCCGCCGCCGCTGCCGCCGCGCGAGGCGCGGATGGCGGTGGCGCCGGCCGCGGTCTCCGGGCAGGTCGCGGCGCCGGCCGAGGACGACTACCGCCAGGCACACGGGCTGGTGGAGAACCTGGATCCGGAACTGCGGGCACTGGCGCGCCAGCGCGAGGCGGCGATGCCGCTGCTGCTGGCCCTGGTGCTGGACGCGGACGCCGCGGTCGCCGCGCGCCAGCTGCAGGAGGTGGCCGCGCGCTACGGCGAGGCCGTGGCCGCGCGCACCCGCCAGCTGCGCCAGGAGCGCCTGCAGGCGCTGCACCCGGCACTGCGGCTGCCGCTGGCGGCGCTGGCCTTCCCGGTGTTGCGCCAGCAGCCGCGGCCGCAGCTGGATGCCTTCCTCGGCGCGGTCGAGGCGATGGTGCACGCCGACGGCCGGGTCTCGGTGTTCGAGTACTGCCTGTCGCGGCTGCTGCAGGTGCAGGTGCGCGAGGCGCTGGATCCCTCGCGCCACGCGCGCTTCGGCCGCAACAAGGCGCCCGGCGTGCGCCGCGAGTTCGCCACCCTGCTGGCGGTGCTGGCCCAGGCCGGGCACCCGGGCGACCCGGAGGGCGCGCGCCGCGCCTACCTGGCCGGATTGCAGCGGGTGCTGCCGCGCGACCACCTGCCGTACGCGCCGCCGGCGCAGGGCGTGCAGGCGCTGGACACGGTGTGGGAGCCACTGGATGCGCTGGCGCCGCCGGCCAAGCAGGTGCTGGTCGAAGCGCTGGTCGATGCGGTCTCGCACGACGGCAAGGTCAGCGTGGCCGAGGCCGAGCTGCTGCGCACGGTATGCGGGGTCCTGCATTGCCCGCTGCCGGCGCTGCTGTCGCGCTGAAGCGCACCCGCGCCGCCGGCGACGGGGTGCGTGGTTGCAGGCTCAGGCGGCGCGGCCGCGCAGCAGGTCGGCGGCGCGCTCGGCGATCATGACCACCGGCGCATTGGTATTGCCGCCGGGCAGTTCCGGCATCACCGACGCGTCGACCACGCGCAGGCCGTCGATGCCGCGCACCCGCAGCTGCGGGTCCACCACCGCCTGCGCATCGCTGCCCATGCGGCAGGTGCCGGCCGGGTGGTAGATGGTCTCGGCCTTGGCGCGCACGAATTCCTCCAGCCCGGCATCGGACAGGTCGGTGCGCTGCGGGTGGATGGGGGCGCCCAGGTAGCGCGCCAGCGCCGGCTGCGACAGCAGCCGGCGCGACAGCTTCGCGCACTCGACCATCACCTTCAGGTCGAAGCCTTCCGGATCGGACAGGTAGCCTGCGTGGATCCTCGCCGGGCTGCGCGGATCGGCATCGCGCAACGCGATCCGGCCGCGGCTGCGCGGACGCAGGAAGCAGGCATGCACGGTCAGGCCGTCGCCGGCCAGGCGGTTGCGGCCGTGGTCGCCGAGCATGGCCGGCACGAAGTGGAACTGCACGTCGGGACGTGCGTCGGTGGCCAGCGCCGAGCGCACGAAGCCGCCGGCCTCGGCGATGTTGCTGGTGCCGGCGCCGCGGCGGCCGCGCAGGAAGTAGTCGAAGGCGATCTTCAGCTCGCTGGCGCGGTCGTAGCTCAGCCCCGGCGGGCAGTGGTGGAGGGTGCAGATGTCCAGGTGGTCCTGCAGGTTGGCGCCGACCCCGGGCAGGTCGGCCAGCACCGGGATGCCGAGCGCGCGCAGCTCGTGCGCCGGGCCGATGCCGGACAGCATCAGCAGCTGCGGCGAGTTGACCGCGCCGGCGCTGAGCAGCACTTCGCCTCCGGCTTCGGCACGGTGCGCGTGCGTGCCGGTCCGGTACTCGACCGCGCAGGCGCGTCCGTTCCGGACCACGATCCGGGTCACCAGCGCGCCGGTGGCGATTTCGAGGTTGGGCCGCGCCCGCGCCGGGGCCAGGTAGGCGGCCGCGGTGGAACAGCGCGCGCCGTCGCGCTGGGTGACCTGGTAGAAGCCGAAGCCTTCCTGCGAGAGGCCGTTGAAGTCGTCGTTGCGCGGCCAGCCGGCCTGCACCCCGGCCTCGACGAAGGCCTCCGACAGCGGATTGCGGTGGCGCAGGTCGGACACCGCCAGCGGGCCGTCGGCGCCGTGCAGCGGCCCGGCACCGCGCGCGTTGCCCTCGGCGCGCAGGAAGTACGGCAGTACCGCTTCCCAGTGCCAGCCCTCGGCGCCGGCCGCGGCCCAGGCGTCGTAGTCGCCAGGCACGCCGCGGGTGTAGCACATGGCGTTGATCGAGCTGCAGCCGCCCAGCACCTTGCCACGCGGCCACCACAGCCGGCGTCCGTGCAGCTGCGGCTCCGGCTCGGTGCTGTAATCCCAGTTGATGCTGCGCTGGTTGACCAGCCGGCCGAGACCGGCGGGCATGTGGATGAAGGGGTGCCAGTCGCGCGGGCCGGCCTCCAGCAGCAGCACCCGGCAACCCGGGTCCTCGCTCAGCCGCGCGGCCAGCACGCAGCCGGCCGAACCGGCGCCGATGATCACGTAGTCGTACATGCGTTCCCCTGTTCCGCCGCGTGGCGTGGGTGAATGCTGGCGGTGGCCCCGGCGGCGCGCAACCCGGCTCCGGCCTGGGAGGGGCCGGGATCACCCTCTCCGTGGGAGGCGGCGCGCTTCCCTCTCCCGGTGCGAAGCGGGCTGCCGCTGGCGGCATTGCCCGGCATCGGCTAACTTGCGCGCCTTACGGCCGTCCCCCAGGCCGGCAGCCCAGGACGCATGACCCGAACCACCGACGCTCCGACCCGCCGCCGCGGCCTGCGGCAGGTGCTGGACCAGCTCGGGGTGGATTCGCCGGCCCTGTGGTGGTCGCTGCTGTATTTCTTCTGCCTGCTCACCGGCTACTACGTGCTGCGCCCGGTGCGCGAGGCGATGGCCGCCTCCAGCGACATCGAGGCGATCTTCCCGACGGCCATGATCGGGTTCTTCGCCCGGCGCGGCGTGTCCCTGGGCGAGTTCGCGCTGCAGGTGATCTTCACCTCGGTGTTCCTGATCATGCTGGTGCTGCAGCCGGTGTACGGCTGGCTGGTCAGCCGCTTCCCGCGGCGGGTGTTCCTGCCGGTCATCTACGGCTTCTTCATCCTCACCCTGCTGCTGTTCTATGCGATGTTCGACAGCGGCATGCCCGGGCGCGGGCTGGCCTTCATCCTCTGGATCACGGTGTTCAACCTGTTCGCGGTGGCCGTGTTCTGGAGCTTCATGGCCGACGTGTTCGACAACGTCCAGGCGCGCGCCTGCTACGGCTACATCGGCGCGGCCGGCACCGTCGGCGCCTTCCTCGGTCCGCTGCTGACCAAGGCCCTGGTGACCCGGCTCGGGGTGGCCAACATGATGCTGGTTTCGGCGGTCATGCTGGCGCTGTGCGTGGTCTGCCTGTTGCGCCTGCGGCACTACGCCGTGCGCCGCGAGCGCGCGCGCAAGCTGGCCAGCGGCGAGCAGCCGATGGGCGGCGAGGTCCTGGCCGGGCTCAAGCTGATCGCGCGCGAGCCGCTGCTGCGCTGGCTGGCGCTGATGGTGGTCATGGGCGTGGGCGTGGGCACCCTGCTGTACAACGAGCAGAACGCGATCGCCCGCGCCGCCTTCAGCAGCGCCGAGCAGCGCGCCGACTACTTCGCCACCCTGGACCTGGCGGTCAATACCCTGACCCTGGTGGTGCAGCTGCTGCTGACCCGGCGGATCCTGTCGCGCTTCGGCATCGCTCCCGCGCTGCTGATCCCCGGCTTCGCCATCATCCTCGGCTTCTCGCTGCTGGCCGCCTCGCCGCTGCCGCTGCTGGTGGCGGTGGTGCAGGTGGTGACCCGCGCCAGCGAGTTCTCCCTGGCCAAGCCGGCGCGCGAGACGATCTATACCCGCGTCGGCCGCGAGTGGCGCTACAAGGCCGGCGCGGCGATCGACACGGTGATCTACCGCGGCGGCGACCTGACCTTCGTCTGGCTGCACAAGCTGCTGTCGGCCTTCGGCTCCAGCGTGGTGTTCGGCGCGGGCCTGCTGGTGGCCGGCACCATGACCGTGGGCGCGTGGCGCCTGCTGCGCGAGGAGCGCAAGCTGCCGGCCGAGCGCGGGGGATGAGGCCGGCGGCGTCGCCGGTGCCGTCCGCGACCGTCGTCCCGGCGTACGCCGGGATCCAGAGCACTTGCGCAGCGCCGGTGACCTGCGTGCCCCGGGCGCGCTCTGCTTGCCCGGGCTACGCGGCTAGCGCGGTGGGCGCGGCGAGACCCACATGCTGATGCGGGCGCGGAACACGGCCTCGCCGGCGCTGTTGCGCGCCTCGACCCGCACCGGCAGGTCGTAGCCGGTCGTGGCCGCGACCAGCGGCGCTTCCGGCGTGGCCACGGCGTGGATGGTGCCGGCCGCCTTCTTCAGGTATTCCACCTGCATGCCGCGCGGGATCCAGCGCATGGATGGCGGCAGGCTGGCGTCGGTCATCAGTCCGGCGACCAGCTCGGCCAGGTTGCACAGGGCGATCGCGTGCACCGTGCCGATGTGGTTGGTGACCTTGCGCCGGTGGCGGATGCGGCCCTCGCAGCGGCCCGGTTCCAGCGCGGTGATGCGCGGGGCAATGCTGGCGAAGTAGGGCGCCTTGAGGCACACGGCGCGGGAGAACAGCCACTGGCCGGCGGGCCAGGCCTGCATGCGCCGGTACAGGCGCAACAGCGGGGTCTGGGACATGTCGCTTCCTCCATTGGCGGATGCCGGATACGAAGACGGCGGGCACAGGGCCCGCCGTCCTCGTCTTGCCTTGCCGGTCAGGCGGCGGCCTTGGGCCGGCCGTCGTTGCCGTAGCGGTCGTAGAAGCTGGCCGCGCGCAGCTCGTGGACGTCGAAGTCGTCCACGGTGATGGTGTCCAGGGTGATCTGGCGCAGCTCTTCCAGCAGCTTGCGCTCCTCGGCGGTGATCACGCCCTCGGCCACGGCCTCGTCGAGCTGGGCGTTGAAGTCCAGCGCCTCGATGCCCTTGGTCTTGAGCGCCTTGAGGAACTTGCGCTCCACCGGCTCGGCCTGCACGGCCTTGGCCAGGTAGCTGTCGATGCGGCCGCCGGGGTTGTTCTCGCACGGGGTCAGGAACACGCCCTGGCCCAGGCGGTCGCGCGCCTCGTTCGGGGTCATCAGCAGCGAGGCCACGCGGTGGTTCAGGCGGTCGCCGGGGGCCTCGGCGCGGCGGCCGAGCGGGAACACCAGCGCCCACAGCAGCCAGCCCACCGGGCGGATCGGGAAGTTGCGCAGCGCGTCCGACAGCGCCTTCTCGATCACGTGGAAGCTGTTGTACATGCTCCACGCCAGCAGCGGCTTGTCCGCTTCCGGGGTGCCCTCGTCGTGGTAGCGCTTGAGCACGGCGCCGGCCATGTACAGGTGGCTCAGCACGTCGCCCAGGCGGCCGGACAGGGATTCCTTGAACTTCAGCTTGCCGCCCAACAGCAGCATCGACACGTCGGTCATCAGCGCCAGGTTGGCCGAGTAGCGATCGAGCTTGCGGAAGAACGGGCGGGTGTAGGCGTTGCCCGGCACGCTGCCGAACTTCGAGCCGGTCAGGCCCAGCCAGAACGAACGCACCGCGTTGGAGAAGCCGAAGCGGACGTGCCCGGCGAGGCTCTCGTCAAAGCTGGCGACGGCGGCCTTGCGGTCCTTCTCCTGGGCGGCCTTCATCTCCTTCATGACCCACGGATGGCACAGGATCGCGCCCTGGCCGAAGATCAGCAGGCTGCGGGTCATGATGTTGGCGCCTTCGACCGTGATGCTGATCGGGGCGGCCTGCCAGTTGCGGCCGGCGAAGTTGCGCGGGCCGAGGATGATGCCCTTGCCGCCGATCACGTCCATGGTGTCGGAGATGACCTCGCGGCCCATGCTGGTGCAGTGGTACTTGGCGATCGCCGACGGCACCGAGGGCACGTCGCCGCGGTCGACCGCCGCGGCGGTGGCCTGCGACAGCGCGCTGACGGTGTAGGCCTTGCCGCCGATGCGGGCCAGCGCTTCCTCCACGCCCTCGAAGCGGCCGACCGACAGGCCGAACTGCTTGCGGATGCGGGCGTAGGCACCGGTGACGCGGGCGCCGAACTTGGCGCCGCCGGAGGCGGTGGACGGCAGGGTGATCGAGCGGCCCACGGCCAGGCACTCGTTGAGCATGTTCCAGCCCTTGCCGGCCATCTCGGCGCCACCGATCAGCTGGCTCAGCGGGATGAACACGTCCTTGCCGCGGATCGGGCCGTTCTGGAACGGCGAGTTCAGCGGGAAGTGGCGGCGGCCGATCTCGACCCCGGGGGTGTCACGCGGCACCAGCGCGAGGGTGATGCCGATGTCCTTGGTCTGCCCGATCAGGCCGTCCGGGTCGTACATGCGGAACGCCAGGCCGATCAGGGTGGCGACAGGGGCCAGGGTGATGTAGCGCTTGTCGAAGGTCAGGCGCACGCCCAGCACTTCCTGGCCCTGCCAGGTGCCCTTGCAGACGATGCCGTAGTCGGGGATGGAGGTGGCGTCGGAGCCGGCGAACGGGCCGGTCAGGCCGAAGCACGGCACTTCCTCGCCCACCGCCAGGCGCGGCAGGTAGTGATCCTTCTGCTCCTTGGTGCCGTAGTGGTTGAGCAGCTCGCCCGGGCCCAGCGAGTTGGGCACGCCGACGGTGGAGCTGACCACCGAGGAGATCGAGGCGATCTTCTGGATCACCTTGTGGTGGGCCAGCGCGGAGAAGCCCAGGCCGCCGTACTCCTTCGGGATGATCATGCCGAAGAACTTGTTCTTCTTGATGAACTCCCACATCTCCGGCGGCAGGTCCGCGTGGACGTGGGTCAGTTCCCAGTCGTTGATCATCTTGCACAGCTCTTCCACCGGGCCGTCGAGGAAGGCCTGCTCCTCGGCGGTGAGCTGCGGCTTGGGATAGGCGAGCAGCTTCTGCCAGTCCGGGTCGCCGGTGAACAGCTCGCCCTCGAAGCCGACCGAGCCGGTCTCCAGGGCGATGCGCTCGGTCTGCGACAGCGGCGGCAGGATCTTGCGGAACACGTTCAGCAGCGGGGCCACGATCAGCGGCTTGCGGATGAACGGCAGCAGCAGCGGCACGGCGATTACCGCGGTGATGATCGCCATCACCAAGGTGGTGGTCTGGTGCGCGCCCAGCCACCAGCAGGCGGCCAGGGCGATGGCCTGCAGCACGGCCCAGGTTATCAGGCGCATGCGGTGGTAGGCGGCGAACCCGCTGATCAGCAGGAAGGCCAGGATTGGCGCGGCAATGCTCATGGTAAAGCTCCGTTGACGGACGCTGGATCGGAGGGCGCGGCGCAACGGCCGGTGTGCCCCGTACCGTCCAGTTCGCCCAGGTAGTCCAGCAGGGTGGCGGTAAAACGGTCGTTGTCGTCGCCGGCCAGCATATGCGTGGCGCCGGCGATGCGGACATGGCGCGCGTGCGGCACCAGTCCGAGGAACTCGTCGACGGTGGCGTCGGACACCAGGTCGCTGCGGCCGCCGCTCAGCAGCAGCAGCGGGCAGCGTACCGCACGGGCGGCCGCGGACAGTTCGTCCTGGTGGCGCTCGCCGTCGCGTGCCAGCTCGTCCACCAGGCGGCGGTCCCAGTGCCACTGCCAGCGGCCGTCGGCGCCCTGGCGCAGCACCTCGCGCAGGGCCGCCTCGCTCTTGCGCGCGCGCCCGGGCAGGTAGGCGGCGATCGCGTCGGCGGCCTCGTCCAGCGAGGCGAAGCCTTCCGGGAAGGCGCTGATGAAGCCGAGGATGCGCTGCATGCCGGCCGCTTCCCAGCGCGGGGTGATGTCGACCAGCACCATGGCGCGGAACAGGCCCGGCCAGCGTGCCTCGGCGGCCAGCCCGAACAGGCCGCCCATCGAGGCGGCCACCAGCACCGGCGGCTGCGGCAGCTCGCCGGCGACCACGATCAGGTCGTCGATGAACTGCTGCGCGGCATAGGCCAGGTCCGGCGGATTGCGGTCCGAGCCGCCATGGCCGCGGGCGTCGTAGGCCAGGGCGCGGTAACCCCGCTGCGCGACGCGCCCTGCGCTGGCGCTCCAGGCGCGGCGGGTCTGGCCGAAGCCGTGCGCGAACAGCACTGCCGGCGCATGGCAGTCGCCATGGCAGGTGGCAGCCAGTTCCAGGCCGGCGCCGGACAGGCGCAGCTCGTGGCTGCCGGGGGCAGGGGTCGGGGGAAATACCATACCCAATGGTATGGATGCGTTTCACGCAAAGTCAATACGAAGGCGTATGGCAGTGCAGCATGCACCGTATGGTGCCGGCGGTGGCGCTGCAAATCCCTGTCAGGCCTCGGTTTCCGCGGAAACGGCATACTGCAACGCACCTCGCCGTATGGTTAAATCCGCCCATGGATACCACCACCGCGCCCGCCACCCCGCCCGCCACGCCCGCGCGTGGCGCCCGTCTCAGCGCCGCCGATTGGGCCCAGGCCGCGCTGGACGTCATTGCCGAACAGGGCGTGTCCGCCGTCGCGGTGGAGCCGCTGGCGCGCCGCCTGGGCGTGACCAAGGGCAGCTTCTACTGGCACTTTCCTTCACGCGATGCGCTGCTGCAGGCCGCGCTGGAGCGCTGGGAAGAGGTCGAGCAGGAACAGGTGTTCGGCAGCCTGGAGGAAGTGCCGGATCCGCGCGAGCGCCTGCGCAAGCTGTTCCAGCTGGTCGGCCACGAGACCAAGCCGCACGCGATCTACAGCGAGTTGCTGCGCGCGCTGGAGCATCCGGCCGTGGGTCCGGTGATCCAGCGGGTCTCGCAGCGCCGCCAGGACTACCTCACCGCGTCGTTCCGCCAGGCCGGCCTCGGCCGCAGCGAGGCGGTGAACCGCGCGCGCCTGACCTATGCCGCCTACGTCGGCTTCCTGCAGCTGCGCCCGCAGCAGCCGAAGATGACCCACGAGGAGTTCGAGGAATACCTCGAGCACGTGATCAACACGCTGATCCCGAACTGAGGGGACGGCTGGAAGGCGAAGGGCCCGCGCGAGCGGGCCCTTCGCTTTTTGCGGCTTATCCGGCGAACGCGGCGCGGGTGAGGTTCTCCGGCGCCGCCTCCGTGCACAGCACGTCGTCCTCGATGCGGATGCCGCCGTAGGGGCGGAAGAAATCCACCCGCGCCCAGTCCACCGCGTCGGCGTGGCCGCGGGCCTTCACCTCGTCCAGCAGCATGTCGATGAAGTAGATGCCCGGCTCGATGGTGACGACCATGCCCGGCTCCAGGACGCGGGTCATGCGCAGGTAGGGATGCCCGGCGGGACGGTCGATCGTGCCGCCGCGGTCGCTGGCGGCGAACCCGGCCACGTCGTGCACCTGCAGCCCCAGCGGGTGGCCCAGGCCGTGCGGGAAGAACGCCGCGCTCACCCCGGTGGCAAGCGCCGCTTCCGGCGACACCTTCAGCACGCCGAACTCGCGCAGGATGCCCATCAGCGCCAGGTGCGCGTCGAGGTGCAGCTGGCGGTAGTCGGCGCCGGCGCGCACGCCGGCGCACATCGCCTGCTGCGCGGCGTCCACAGCGTCGATCATGGCCTGGAACTCGCTGGCGCAGTCGCCGGCGTAGGTGCGGGTGATGTCGGCGGCATAGCCGCAGTGGCTGGCGCCGGCATCGATCAGGAAGCTCAGCGACTCCGCCGGGGCCACGCGGTCCAGTTCGGTGTAGTGCAGCACCGCGCCGTGGGTGTTGAGCGCGACGATGTTCTGGTACGGCACCTCGGTGGCGTCCTGCTGCGCGGCGGCGCAGTAGGCCATGTGGATCTCGAACTCGCTGGCGCCGGCGCGGAAGGCGCGCTCGGCGGCGCGGTGGGCGCGCACCGCGCGGCGCTGGGCCAGGCGCATCAGCGCGACCTCGTACGCGGTCTTGTACGAGCGCTGGTAATGCAGGTAGTCCAGCGCCGGTTGCGGGTTGTCGGGGACGTAGTCGCCCAGGGCGCTGTTGGCCTCGCCGATGATCGCGCTGCGCGCGGCAGGCGGCAGCAGCGGCAGCGCCTCCTCCGGGGTGCGGATCACCTGCACCTCCACGTGCTCCACCCACCAGCCGCTGGGCGCCTCCGGCACCACGTGCCAGTAGTCGCGCGGCTGCAGGTAGATCAGCCTGGGCTTGTGCCCGGGGGTGTACACCAGCCAGCTGTCGGCGACGCTGGTCAGCGGCACCCAGTGCTTGAAGTGCGGGTTGGCCGCGAACGGGTAGTCGCGGTCGTCGAAGGCCTGGTAGTGGCGGCGCCCGCTCGGCACCAGCAGGTGCTCGCGGCCGCAGCGGGCCAGCGCCTCGTCGGCGCGCGCGCGCAGGGTGGCCAGGTGCTGGGGGTAGAGGGCGGCGATCTCGGTGGCGTTCATCGGGGGCAGTACGGCGGAAAGCGCCCATTCTGCCCCAGCGCATGCGCCGCTGCCGCCGTCAGGCCTCGGCCTCGACCCAGGCGCGCACCCGCGCGCGGTGCACCTCGGAGATGGCCAGGAAGCGGAAGCCGCACCAGGCCTGGCCCGGGGTGTTGGCCGGCGCCGACCACAGCAGGTGCACGCCGACGTCGATCGGATCGCCCGGGTCGTCGAGCACGAACCGGAGCTGGTACAGCGCGTCCTCGCGCAGCGGCGCCGCGGCGAGCAGCAGCAGGCCGCCCTCGGACAGGTTGCCGAGGTGGCCGACCACGGCGCCGGCCATCACGTCTTCCACCGGCACGCTGCCGGGCACCTGGCGCCGCCGCCCGCGGCGGGCATCCTCGTTGTTCATGCACCTGCTCCCGATGGCGCCGGCTCCGCGCGCCCGGCCAGCCCGCGCAGCACGCGCAGGGTGGCGTGCCAGGCGCGGTCGACCAGGCGGCTGCGTTCCTCGGTGACCACCCGCGCCTGGCCGGCGGCCATCATCCGCGCCAGCGCGTCCAGCGAATGTTCGGCCACCTTCTGGCCGCGGGTGTTGACGAACAGCGCGTGGTCGGTGACCGGGCTGTACCAGGACAGCCGCTGCCGCCGCACCTCGCCCTGGGCACCGAGGCTGAATTCGAACCAGGTGCCGAACGGCAGTGCCCGCACCTGGTCGTAGCAGGCCTGCTCCCCGGCCCTGCGCGGCGGCAGCGGCTCGCTGCGACGTGCCGCGTCCTCGCCCAGGCGCGCGCGCGCCTTGAGCCGCGCGGTGAGCTCGGTGCGCGAGGTGACCTCGTCGTCCTCGCTGCGCGACAGGCGGCGGGCGATCGCGCCGGCCTCGTCCTCGTGGTAGCCGACCTGGCGCAGCGCGGCCTCGATCTGCGTGCCCAGTGCCGGGTCGGGCGCGGCTTCCGGATCGCAGGTGACCTCGACGATGCGCGCGGTGGCCGCGGTGCGCTCGCGCCATTCCGGCGAGTCCTCGCCGTGGCGCAGGGCGGTGAGGGTGAGCACGTCGGCCCAGGCCTGGTTGAGCAGGGCCTGGACGAACTGCGGTGGCCTGCGCCCGGCCAGGCAGGCGCGGATCGCGGCGTCGGCCTGGTGCTTGGCACCGGCCAGGCGGTCGCGCCCGCGCGCGGCCTCCACCTGGCGGCGCTCGCTGACCTCGGCCTTGCGCAGCATCGCGCGCTGCTGTTCCTGGACCTCCTGGTTGGCCAGTTCGAACACCGCCGGGTCGCCGTCGTAGGCCTCGACCACCCGCTGCACCACCTGCTCCAGGCGCTGCACCAGCTGCGGGTCGGCATCGTCCTCGCCCAGCCAGGTGGCGCCGGACTCGGCCACCGAGTTGAGCAGTTCGCGCGCCGGGTGGCGCTCGGCGACGAAGAAGCCCTGGTCCTGCAGCGCGGCGCGCGCCAGCGGCACCTGCAGCCGTTCCAGCAGGTCCTGGGCCGGTGCGTCGCCGCGCACCTGGCGGCCGATCTCCTGGTAGAGGATGGACAGCAGGTCGAACGCGTCCTCGTGTTCCGGCGGCAGTGCGGCGGCCGGCCCGTGCTCGGCGCGCAGCCGCGCCAGGGTGGCCTCGCGCAGGTCCTGCATGGTGCGGCGGCGCTGGCCGCGGGCGCGCGCCAGCGGCAGCGATTGCAGGCTGCCCAGCACCTGGGTGACCAGTTGCGGCGGCAGCACCTGCGGCGGGACCGCCGGTCCGGGTGCCGCTGGGCGGGTGGCGGCGCGGTGCGCGGCCAGCAATTCGCGCATGGCGGCGAACGCGGCCTGCACTTCCTTCGGGTCGCCGTCCGCGCTGGCGATGGCGGGCGTGGCCTCTCCGGCCGCGGCCGCGGGCGCGGTGCCGGCAGCCGCCCCTGGCGGCATGCCCCCCGGCAGGCCGGCCAGCGCCCGGCCCCAGCCCGCGCCGCGACCCTGGCCGTGCCAGCCGGTCATCGGCCGCGGGCGGTTCGCGGCCTGCGCCGGCGTGCTGCGCCGCTGCGGGG
>NZ_ALIP01000027.1:0-5610 GCF_000283075.1 Pseudoxanthomonas sp. GW2 | reverse complement strand
CTGCCTGGGTGGCCGCCGGACATCGGCGGTGCAGGGCCCAGGTGTCATCATGCACACCCCCGGCTTGCCCTGGCCGGCGACCGTCCCCATCCAGCCACCATGACCGAATCCTCCCTGACCCTCGCCCAGTCCCGCCTGCTGCAGCCCGGCGGGCTGGATCCCGCCGCCCTCGACCGCGCCTTCGGCACCCTGTTGGGGCCGGGCATCGACTTCGGCGACCTGTACTTCCAGCACAGCCGCCGCGAGAGCTGGACGGTGGAGGACGGCATCGTCAAGGACGGTGCCCACTCGATCGAGCAGGGCGTTGGCGTGCGGGCGATCTCCGGCGAGAAGACCGGCTTCGCCTATTCGGACGACATCAACGCCGAGGCCCTGCGCCTGGCCGCCGGCTCGGCCCGGGCGATCGCCCGCGACGGCCGCGCCCACGCCCCGCGCCAGCTGGTGCGCAGCGGCGGCCACGCCCTGTACCCGGCGCTGGACCCGGTGGACGGCATGCGCAACGAGGACAAGGTCGAGCTGCTGCGCGCGCTGGACCGCCTGCTGCGCGCCGCCGACCCGCGCGTGCAGCAGGTCACCGCCAGCCTGTCCGGCGGCGTGGACACCGTGCTGGTGGCGCGCAGCGACGGCGTGCTGGCCGCGGACGTGCGCCCGCTGGTGCGGCTCAACGTGCAGGTGATCGTCGAGCACAATGGCCGCCGCGAGTCCGGCTACGCCGGCGGCGGCGGGCGCTATTCCTACGAGGAGCTGTTCGCCGGCGGGCGCCCCGAGCGGCTGGCGCGCGAGGCCCTGCGCCAGGCCCTGGTGAACCTGGAGGCGGTGGACGCCCCGGCCGGCACCATGCCGGTGGTGCTGGGCGCCGGCTGGCCGGGCGTGCTGCTGCACGAGGCGGTCGGCCACGGCCTGGAGGGCGACTTCAACCGCAAGGGCACCTCGACCTACGCCGGCCGCATCGGCCAGCGCGTGGCCGCCCCGGGCGTGACCATTGTCGACGACGGCACCCTGGAAGGCCGCCGCGGCTCGCTCAACATCGACGACGAGGGCGAGCCCACCCGCTGCACCACCCTGATCGAGGACGGCGTGCTGGTCGGCTACATGCAGGACAGCCTCAATGCCCGGCTGATGGGCATGGCCCCGACCGGCAACGGCCGCCGCGAGTCGTTCGCGCACCTGGTGATGCCGCGCATGACCAATACCTACATGCTCGCCGGCCGGCACGATCCGCAGGAAATGATCGCCTCGGTGAAGCGCGGCCTGTACGCGGTCAATTTCGGCGGCGGCCAGGTCGACATCACCAGCGGCAAGTACGTGTTCTCGGCGACCGAGGCCTACCTGATCGAGGACGGCAAGGTCACCGCGCCGGTCAAGGGCGCGACCCTGATCGGCAACGGCCCGGAGACCATGCAGAAGGTGCGCATGGTCGGCCACGACCTGGCCCTGGACGAGGGCGTGGGCATCTGCGGCAAGGACGGGCAGAGCGTGCCGGTCGGCGTCGGCCAGCCCTCGCTGCTGATCGACGGCCTGACCGTCGGCGGGACGCGGGCGTGATGGCCCGCGCGTGAGGCCGGCGATGCAGGACGCAGGCGCGTGGCGGCGCGGTCAGTCGTCCTGGCCGGGCTCGAAGCCGGCGTCGTCGAACTCGAGCTCGTCGTCGACGGAGGCCGCGGCGTCCGCGCCGTACCCGGCCGCCTCGCCGGCGGCCGCGCCGCCCAGCAGCGCCTTCAGTTCGCGGAACAGCTCGCGGAACGCGCGCGGCGGCTTGTTGCGCTTGCGCTCCTCCAGCGTGTTGCGCACCAGGGTGCGCAGGCGCTGGCGGTCGGCGTGCGGATGTTCGTCCAGCAGCTGGCCGAGGGCGGCGTCGCCTTCCTCCAGCAGCCGCTCGCGCCAGCCTTCCACCCGGTGCATCAGTGCCACCTCGCGGCGCGCGGCCACGCCATCCTCGTCCAGCGCGTCGCGGATCGCGTCCAGCGCGGCCTCGTCCTCGCGCCGCATCTGCTTGGCCAGGAACGCCAGCTGGCGCTTGCGCGCGATGTGTGCGGTGATCTTCCGGGTCTGCTCGATGTGCGGCAGCAGGTCCTCGGGGATGGGCAGCTTCGACAGCTGGGTGGGGGTCAGGCCGGCCAGCTTCTCGGCCAGCTCCAGCACGCCCAGCGCTTCGCGGCGCTTCTGGCTGCGGCTGGGGGAAAGGTATTCGCCGGTTTCTTCGTCGCGTCCGCGCATGGGGTGGGGGCTCGTTCGGATGGGCGCGATTCTACCCGCATGGCCACCGGCGCCATGCATCGCCGGCGCCGGGTGCGGCCCGGCACACTATCGGATTGCCTGTTGAGGATGGGAACGTGAACGACATCGTGCGCAACGACGACAGCCAGCAGCGGCTGGACCGCCTGGCCGAGATCTCGCAGCGGCTGCTGGCCCGCGCCCGCGCGCTGGGCGCCAGCCAGGCCGAGGTCAGCTGCAGCGAGGAGCGCGGGCTCAACGTGTCCGTGCGCATGGGCGAGGTGGAGACGGTGGAGTCGTCCAACGACCGCGGCATCGCCGTGACCGTGTACTTCGGCAAGCGCAAGGGCAGTGCCAGCACCGCCGACCTGCACGAATCCAGCCTGGAGGCCACGGTCGAGCAGGCCTGCGCGATCGCCCGCCACACCGAGGACGACGAGGCCGCCGGCCTGGCCGACCCGGAGCTGATGGCGCGCGAATTCCCCGACCTGGACACCTGGCACCCGTGGCGGCTGGACGCGGACGAGGCGGTGGAACTGGCCTTGGCCTGCGAGGCCGCCGGGCGCGAGGCCGACCCGCGCGTGGCCAATTCCGATGGCGCCTCCTTCGGCAGCGGCGAGAGCCTGGCGGTGTACGCCAACAGCCACGGCTTCGTCGGCCGCGAGCGCGAGACCCAGCATTCGCTGGGCCTGGCCCTGATCGCCGGGCACGGCGAGGCGATGCAGCGCGACGGCTGGTACAGCATCGGCCTGGCGCGCCAGGACCTGGAAAGCCCGGCGGCGATCGGCCGCCGCGCCGCCGAGCGCGCGGTCTCGCGCCTGGATCCGCGCAGCGTGGCCACCGGCGAATACCCGGTGCTGTTTTCCGCCGAGGTCGCCCGCTCGCTGGTCGGCCACCTGCTGGGCGCAGTCTCCGGCGGCGCGCTGTACCGCAAGGCGAGCTTCCTGCTGGACAGCGTCGGCACCCGCCTGTTCCCGGAATGGCTGTCGATCCATGAGCGTCCGCTGCTGCCGCACGGCCTGCGTTCGTCGGCCTTCGACGCCGACGGCGTGGCCACCCGCGACAACCCGCTGGTGGTCGACGGCGTGCTCCGCCGCTACGTGCTGGGCAGCTACTCGGCGCGCAAGCTGGGCCTGCAGACCACCGGCAACGCCGGCGGCGTGCACAACCTGGAGGTCTCGGCCAACGCCGGCACCCTGCAGGACATGCTGCGCGGCATGGGCCGCGGCCTGCTGGTCACCGAGCTGATGGGGCAGGGCGTCAACCCGGTGACCGGCGACTATTCGCGCGGAGCGGCCGGGTTCTGGGTGGAGGACGGGCAGATCGCGTTCCCGGTGGACGAGCTGACCATCGCCGGCAACCTGCGGACGATGTTCGCCGCGGTCGAGGCAGTGGGCAGCGAGGTCGACCCGCGCTCGCACATCCGCACCGGCCCGATCCTGGTCGGGAAGATGACCGTGGCCGGCGGGGACTGAGCCGCGCGCGGCGCGGCGGGAGGATGGGCGCGGCCGGCACGGATTGCTATCCTTCGGCCGCTTCACCCATTGCACCGTGCGGTGCCTTTCCGACTACTTACAGGGGAAAAACGAATGAACGACTACAACAGCACCGCGGTGAGCGCCGACGAGCGCCTGTGGGGCCTGTTCGCCCACCTGTCCACCTTCATCGGCCTGGTCATCCCGCTGGGCTCGCTGCTGGGTCCGCTGGTGGTGTGGCTGATCAAGAAGGACACCATGCCCTTCGTCAACGACCAGGGCAAGGAAGCGCTGAACTTCAACATCACCGTGCTGATCGCCGCGGTCGTCTCGGGCGTGCTGACCCTGGTGCTGATCGGCTTCCTGCTGCTGATGGTCGTGGCCCTGGGCTGGATCGTGCTGTCGATCATCGCCGCCATGGCCGCCAACCGCGGCGAGGCCTACCGCTATCCGTTCACCCTGCGCCTGGTGAAGTAAGCGCCGGCGCGCGAGCGCCAATGCAAAGGGCCCGGCAACGCCGGGCCCTTTGCTTTTCCGGCCTGCGATGGCGCGGCCTTCAGTGGTTGCGGCGCACCGCCAGCTCGCCGAGCGCCTGCAGCAGGTCGCTGCCGCGGCCCAGCCCGGCCAGCGCGGCCTGCATCTGCAGCGCCAGCTGCTCCAGCTTGGCGCGCGCGCCGTCCACGCCCAGCAGGGCGGGGTAGGTGGACTTGGCCTGGGCCACGTCCTTGCCCGCGGTCTTGCCCAGGGTCTCGCTGCTGGCCTCGATGTCCAGCAGGTCGTCGCGCACCTGGAAGGCCAGGCCCAGCGCGTCGGCGTAGCGGTCCAGCTGCAGCAGGGTCGGCTCGTCGGCGCCGGCGCCCAGCGCGCCCATGCGCACCGCGGCGCGGATCAGCGCCCCGGTCTTGAGCGAATGCATGCGCTGCAGCGCCTCCAGCGGCAGCTGGCTGCCGGTGGCGTCGATGTCCAGGGCCTGGCCGCCGCACATGCCGCGCGCGCCGGAGGCGCGCGCCAGTGCCTGCATCCAGGCCGCGCGCAGCGCGGCCGGCGCCTGGGCCTCGGCCAGCGCCTCGAAGGCCAGGGTCTGCAGCGCGTCGCCGGCCAGGATCGCGGTGGCCTCGTCGAAGGCCACGTGCACGGTGGGACGGCCGCGGCGCATGTCGTCGTCGTCCATCGCCGGCAGGTCGTCGTGCACCAGCGAATAGGCGTGGACCAGTTCCACCGCCGCGGCCGGGGCGTCCAGCAGTGTTTCGTCCGCGCCCAGCGCGGTGCCGGCGGCGTACACCAGCAGCGGGCGCATGCGCTTGCCGCCGCCGAGGGTGGCGTGGCGCATGGCCGCGTGCAGGCGCCGCGGCTCGGCGGCATCGTCCGGGAGCAGGCGTTCGAGGGTGGCTTCGGTGCGCGCGGCCCAGCGCCTGAAAACCTCAGGCGCCATCGTCGGCGCCGAACGGCTGGGCGTCCTCGGGACGGTCGGGGTCGGAGAGCAGGCGCACGCGCAGCTCGGCCTGCTCCAGCGCGCCCTGGCAGCGGCGGTACAGGCCGACCCCGCGCTCGTAGGCGGCCAGCGAATCCTCAAGGCTCATTTCGCCCTGTTCCATCTTCTCGACCAGCTGCTCCAGCTCGTCCAGCGATTGCTCGAACCGGGCGACGGGGGAGGCGTCGAGGGCATCGTTCTTCGGCATGCGGCAAGTGTGCGCGGTGGGGCGGAAGGGGTCAACGCGGCGCGCGCGGCGGCTGCCAGCGCAGGACCAGGGCGTGCGCTTCCAGCCACTGCTCCAGCGGGGCGGCCAGGACGATGTCGGCGGCCGCCAGCACGCTGCCGCCGGCATCGCACAGCAGCGGCAGCTGCGTGCGCCGCCACGGCGGCACGCCACGTTCCTGCAGCAGGTGCTTGAGCGCGTGCGAATGCGCGCGGCCGCGCAGG
>NZ_ALIP01000026.1:0-22411 GCF_000283075.1 Pseudoxanthomonas sp. GW2 | reverse complement strand
GCCGCGCGAACAGCGGCGCCAGGGCGGCGATGCCTTCCGGCTCGGCGGCGCCGCTGCCCAGCCGCTGCAGGCCCGCGGCCAGGCGGCGCTCGTACTCGCGGTAGCGGCGCAGGTAGAGCAGGCCGTGCTCCAGCACCAGCGGCGCCGCGCCGGGGGCTTCGTCCGCACGCGCGCCGGGGCAGGCCACCCAGCGCGAGGCCTGCAGCGCGCGCTGCCACTGCGCCGGGTCCGGCCAGTCCAGGTCCAGGTCGAGCAGGGCGCGCGGCTGGTCGATGCGGAAGCCGGCGTGGCCGGCGGACACCGCCAGCGAGGCCAGGGCCGCGGCCAGCACGACCTCGTCCGCGGTGCCCGGGTCGAGCCGGCGCAGGCCCACGGCCAGGGCGTGGTCCAGGGTGCGCAGGTGGCCCTCGCTGCGCAGGCGCTCGAGCAGGCTCATGCCGCCGCTCCCGCCGGCTCGCGGCCGGCAAACAGCGCGTCCACCGCCTCCACCAGTGCTGGCTCGAAGCGCCAGGCCTGCACGCCCGGGCGGCTACCGTCGGGTGCCGCGGCGGCCGCGTCCAGGCCGCGGCAGAACAGGTAGCGCACGCCGCCGAAGTCGCACGCGTAGTCATAGGCCCCGCCCAGGCGGAAGCGCAGCCAGCGGTGCAGGGCCACGGTGTAGATCAGCGCCTGCAGCGGGTATTCGCTGTGTTCCATGGCCTCGGCCATCTGCGCCGGGCCGTAGCCGCGCAGGCGGTTGGACTTGTAGTCGAGCACGTACCAGCGTCCGTCGTGCAGGTAGGTCAGGTCGATCAGGCCGGTCATCAGGCCCTCGAGCGCGCCCCGGCCGCCGAAGCCGCTGCGCCCGCGCAGCAGGCCGTGGCGGTGGAGCAGGGCCAGCAGCTGCTCGCTGCGGGTCGGGGCCAGGGCGAACTGGAACTCGATCTCCGCGCGCCGCTGCGCCTCCGGCAACTCGGCCAGGCGCACGCCCTCCGGCAGCGGCACGGTCAGGGTGTGGCCGGCGAGGCTGGCCAGCAGGGCGATGCCGTCGTCCAGCTCGGCCTCGGCATAGCCGGCATTGCGCAGCGCGCGGACAATGCGCGCCTCCTCGCCGGGCGGGGCCGGATCGCCCGGGCGCCAGTCGCGCCAGGCGGCGAAGTCGGCGTACTCGAGCACCTCGTGCAGGACCACGCCGAAGCGCGAGCCGGCAAAGCGCGGATCGTGGCCCTCGTCGGCCGGGGCCTCGGCCTCGGGCGCGGCGGGTTCGTCGCGGCCGCCGGGCGGCGGCTGGGTAGCGGCGCTGGAGGTGTCGCCGGCGCCGTCGGCGCGGGCCAGCTGGGTGAAGCTGTACACCCACCAGTCGCTGGCCAGGGAGCGGCCGGGCGTGCGCGCCGGCGGCACCTCGCCCTCGGCCTCGGCCGGCAGCCACGGCAGGCTGGCCGGCGGCGGGGTGGCATCGAGCACGATGGAGCCGGGCAGGGCGGCGGCCAGCATCTGCGGATCGCGCAGCATCGGCCACAGGGGGGTGGCGTGGTGGTTGTAGAACTCGCCGCTGGCCAGCCACAGCGCGTCGCGCGCGCGGGTCAGGCCTACGTACAGCAGGCGCGCGTCCTCGGCCCCGCAGGCTTCCTGGTGGCGCGCGACCGCATCACCCCAGCCGCTGGCCTGCTCCTGCAGGCGCCACTGCAGCAGCGGGCCCTCGGCGTCGTGCACCACCACGCAGCGCGAGGGCGTGTCCGGCCTGGCGCCGATGCCGACGAACGGCAGGAACACCAGCGGATACTCCAAGCCCTTGCTCTTGTGCAGGGTCACGATCTGCACCCGGTGCGCGTCCGACTCCAGGCGCAGCAGCTGGGTCTCGTCGTTGCTGCTGGCCTGGGCGATGGCCCGTTCCAGCCAGTCGACCAGGCCGTGCAGGCCCAGCGCCTGGCGCTGCGCTTCCTGCAGCTGCTCGGCCAGCTGCAGGTAGTTGGTCAGGCGGCGTTCGCCGTCGACCAGGGCCAGCAGGCGGGTGGCCTGGGCCGCGCACAGTTCGCCCAGCAGGGCCAGCGGGCCGCCCTGGTCCAGGCGCTCGCGCCAGCCCAGCGCGGCGTGGCGCCACTGGCGCATGGCCTCGCCGTCGCCATCCAGGGCGGCAACGTGGTGCGCGTCCTGGCCGACCAGCACGGTGGCCAGGGCGGCGCGCAGGCGGGCGTCGTCGTCGCCGTGCAGCAGCGCCTGCAGCAGCACCAGCACCTCCAGCGCCTCGCCGGTCTCGAACAGGCTCTGGCTGCCGGCGGCCACCGCGGGGATGCCGACCGCGGCCAGGGCCTGGCGGATCTGCGTCGCCTCGCGGTGCTTGCGCACCAGCACCGCGATGTCGCCCGGCCGCACCGGGCGGCCGTCGATGCTGGCGCGGCCGGCGCGGGCATCGCTGAGCACGGCATGGATCGCCGCCACGCAGGCATCGGTGGCCAGTTCGCGCGAGCGCCCGGCCGGCCAGGGCTTGCGCTTGCCCTTGGCGTCGACCGGCGGCGGCGGGGCCTGCCACACCGTCAGGGCCGGGGCCGGACTGCCGTCGCGCAGGAAGTCGCCGTCGCCGCGGCGCCCGCCCGGCTGCACCGGGTGGAAGGCGATGCGCGGATCGGCGAAGGCGGCGGCGCCGGCCTGCGCGTACAGCGCCTCGATCGCGGCCAGCACGCTCGGCCGCGAGCGGAAGTTGCGGTCCAGCGCCGGCGCGGCCTCGGCGGTGGCGCAGGCGGCCAGGTAGGTTTCCACGTCGCCGCCGCGGAAGCGGTAGATCGCCTGCTTGGGATCGCCGATCAGGAACAGCGCCGGCTCGCCGCTGGCGGCACCGAACACGCGGTCGAAGATCCGCCATTGGCGCGGGTCGGTGTCCTGGAACTCGTCGACCAGGGCGATCGCGTACTGCTCGCGCAGGCGCCGGGCCAGGGCCTCGCCGTGGGCGCCGTCGAGCGCGGCGGCGACGCCATCGATCAGGTCGTCGTAGGTCTGCACCCGCAGCTGGCGCTTGAGCGTGGCCAGCCTGCGTCGCGCGTCCGTGCGCAGGCGGTGCAGCAGGGCCACCCGGCGCGCCTCGCGCCAGGCCTCGACCGCCTCCATGGCTTCGGCATAGGCCTGCACCGCGTCGCACAGCGGCGAATCGGGGGTCTTGCCGGCACCGGCCTTGCTGGTGCACTTGAGCAGGGTGGCGCGCTGCAGCTGGCCCAGCTTGTCGTGGTGGAACGGCACCTCCGGGCGGCCGGCCTGGCACCAGCGCCGCAGCTGGTCGAACAGTTCGCCGATCCAGGCCGCGCGGTAGCTGTTGTTGTTGAGCACCTTGCCCGCCACCGCGGCCAGCAGCGCCTCGCGCAGTTCGTCGCCATGGGCCAGGCCGGCCTCCAGCAGCGCGCGTGCGGCCGCCTCCAGCCGTGGTTGCGGATCCGGCTGCGCCGGGTCCGGCGGCTGCGGGCGCAGGCGCGGCTGCCGCACCAGCGCCGGCAGGTCGGCGGCCAGCGCCTTCGGGCCACCGCGCCACAGTTCTTCCAGGTCGGCGGCGGTTGCCGCATCGGTGGCGTGGGCACGCCACAGGTCGGCGGCCACCGCCTCACGCAGGCCCTGGTCGTTGGCCAACAGCTCCGGCGGCTCGAAGCCCTGGCCGCTTTCCAGCGCGTGCTCGCGCAGCACCCGGGCGCAGAAGCCGTGGATGGTGAACACCGCGGCCTGGTCGATGCCGTCGGCGGCCGCGCGCAGGCGCCGCGCGACCGCGGCGGCGTCCTCGCCGCTACGGGCCAGGTGGGCTTGCAGCAGGCGCGCGCTCAGTTCGGCATCGGCCGAACCGGTGCCGGGCACCACGCCGGCGGCCACGTCCGCGGCCAGCACCAGGCGCCGGCGCACGCGGGCGCGCAGCTCCTGGGTGGCGGCCTCGGTGAAGGTGACCGCGAGGATCTTCTCCACCGGCAGCGCGCGCTCCAGCACCAGGCGCACCACCAGGGTGGCCAGGGTGAAGGTCTTGCCGGTGCCGGCGGAGGCCTCGATCGAGCGCACGCCGTGCAGGTCCAGCTCCAGGAACGGATCGCGGGCGCCGCTCATGCCGCGTCCTCCGCGTCGTGCACCCCGGCCAGGCCGAACAGCAGGTCCGGGTCCACGCCCGGCGCCAGGCGGCCGTCGGCCACCGCGGTGTACACCGCCTCGGCGGTCTCGACGAAGCGGTGCAGCAGGGCCGGGTCGGCGAACGGATCGCGGCCGCGCAAGGCCAGGCGCAGCGCCGGATCGGCGGACTCGGGCGGACGCGGTCCGCCGCCATGCCAGCAGGTGCGCGCCCTGGGCACGCTGCGGGGGTAGTCGCCCTGGCCCTGGTAGATCTCCCAGCCGCTGTACGGGGCAAACGGCAGCGGCTCGCACAGGCCGGCCGCGCGCAGGCGCAGCAGCGCGGCCAGCACCGCGCGCGCCTGCTCCGGCGCCAGCGGCGGGCGCGGGAACGGGCCATGGCGCACGCCGTCCTCGAGCCTGAGCTCGTGGAACTCAACCAGTTCCAGCGGCAGGCCGGCGGCGCGCGCCAGCAGCCAGTCCAGGCCGTGGCGGATGGTGGCCGGGCCGCCGGGCCTGCCCAGGCGCACCCGGGCGATGCCCTGCGGGTAGACGTCGTCGATGCGGCCGCGCAGGCGCACGCCGTCGACCACCACCTCGGCCACCAGCGACCGCGGACCGGCGTCGCCACGCCAGCCGGCGAAGGCTTCCAGCCAGGGCTGCAGTTCGCCCACCTGGCGTTCCAGCAGGCGCCGCCCCGGTTCGCCGGAGGGCAGCAGGCCACGCGCGCGCAGCAGGGCGTGCATGCGCCGCGGTTCCTCGCCGCGCAGGGCGGCCTCGAACACCGCCCGCTGCATGCGGCTGCGGTCCAGCGCGCTTTCCGGCGCGGCCAGCGGTTCGACGTCGTCGCCGTGCTCCTCCAGCTCCGGCAGGCGCACGTGCACCCGCGCCAGGAACTCGCGCGCCGGGTTGAGCAGGAACCGGCGCAGCGCCTCCAGCGGCAGCACCGGCTCGCCCGGCTCGTCCGGATCCGGGGGTGGCGGCAGGGCCTGGCCCTGGAACCACGGGCCCAGCACGCTGCGGCGCGCGGCCGGCTGCGCCGCGGCCTCGCGCCAGTCGCGGCGGTAGGAGAAGCGGCGCGGCTCGCCGCCGGCGCCGAACGCGGCCGCGGCGAACGGCTGCAGCGGATGCCGCACCACCAGCGCATCCGCCAGGCCGGCGGTCTCGCCCGGCGGATGCGCGTGCTGTTCCACCGCCGCTTCCAGCAGCTCGGACACCAGTACCGAGGGCTCGCGCTCGCTGCCGTCGCGCGGGTCGGCGCCGATCCAGCTGACGTAGAACACGTCCTGGGCGGCGGCCAGCAGCTGCAGGAACAGGAAGCGGTCGTCCTCGCGGGTGGAGCGGTCGCCGACCCGGCGCTTCCCGGTGCCCAGCTCGGCGGTCAGGCGGTTGAGGCCGGCGGCCGGGTCGCGGCGCGGGAACTGGCCGTCGTTCATGCCCAGCACGCAGATCACCCGGAACGGCAGCAGGCGCATCGGCACCATGCGCGCGACGCTGACGCCGCCGGTCAGCAGCGGGGCGCGGGTATCGGCTTCGGCCAGGGCGGCGGCGAAGTGGGCGCGCACCGCCTCGGCCGGCACCGGCGCCTCGTAGCCGGCACGGCGCGCGGTGTCGGCGAAGGCGTCGACCAGGCTGCGCAGGCGATCCAGCGCGCGCTGGGTGGCCGGGCTGGCCGGCGGCCGCGGCAGCAGCGCCTTGAGCAGGTCCAGCAGGCGTTCGCGCCACTGCGCCGGCGGCATCGCCCCGGCCAGCGCGCCGGCGTTGCGTTCCAGCACCCGCAGCAGCCGCAGCAGGGTGTCCAGCGCCTCCAGCGCGCTGCCTTCCAGGTCCGGCAGCGGCGCCACCACGCGGCCGTCGTCCAGTTCGATCGGCGCGTCGCTGCCGGAAGCGTGGCCCAGCAGCAGGCGGTCCAGGGCGAAGGCCCAGGTGTAGGCGTCGTCCTCCGGCGCATCCAGGCGCGCGCGGTGGGCGGCGTCCAGGCCCCAGCGCGCGCCGGCCGCGTCCAGCCAGGCGCGCAGGCGGTCCAGTGCCGGGGCGTCCAGGCCATTGGCCTCGGCCACCGCCGGGCTGGCCAGCAGGTCCAGTACCTCGTGCAGGCCGAAGCGCGACACCGGCAGCGCCAGCAGGCGCAGGAACACCCCGGCCAACGGTTCGTTGGCCAGCGGGCTGGCATCGGCCAGGGCGTAGGGGATGGCGTCCGCCTCGCCGCGGCGGCCGAACACCGCCTCCAGGTAGGGCAGGTAGGGATCGATGTCCGGCGCCAGCACCGCGACCTCGCGCGGCTGCAGCGGCGGATCGAAGCGCGGGTCGTCGAACAGCCCGCGCAGCTGGTCGGCCAGCACCTGCAGCTCGCGCAGGCGGGTGTGGCAGGCGTGCAGCTGCAGGCTGGGGTCGGTGCGGTCCACTTCCGCGCGCAGCGGCGCGCCCGGCCGCGGGCGGCGGTGGAAGATGTCCGACTGCAGCCGGCGCAGCAGGCTGTCGCGCAGCGCGCCGCCGCCCTCGCCGGGGTCGGCGTGGACCTCGAACTCGGCCGAGGCATGGACCACCTCGTAGCCGCCGACCAGGGCCATGAAGTCGGCGCCGGCCGCGCCCCACAGCTGCAGCAGGCGGTTCTCCTCCGCCTCGGCGCGCGGCTCGCCGCGGCGCAGGCGCTGCAGGTCGCCCCAGTAGTCGGCCACCGGCGAGGGCACGAACAGGTGCAGGGTGCCGACCCGGGCCTGGGTGGCGATCACCCGCAGCACGTCGGGCGAGACGTTGAGCGTGGCGAAGGCCGACAGCCGCGGCGGCAGGCCCTGCGGCAACGGGCCGCCGGCCGGCGCGTAGCGCTCCAGGTACTGCTGGATGCGGCGCGCGCGGTGCGGGCGGCCGCGGGCCACGCGGCGCCAGAGGATGGCCTGCGGGTCGTCCGGGTCGGCGCCGTCCTCCCAGCGCAGCAGCCACTCGCGGCGCCAGGCCTGGTACTTGTTGAACACGTTGGCCAGCTCGCCGGCCAGCGCCCAGGCGCGCAGCGGGTCGTCCCCTTCGACGTGGGCGGCGATCTGGGCCATGGCCGGCTCCCGCAGCAGGGCGTGGTCGCACAGGGCGGCGTACAGGTGCCAGCGCAGGGTCTCGGCGTCGAGCTCGTCGCCGTCCGGGTCGGTGGGCAGGTTGGCGGCCAGCGCCTGGCCCACGAACTCGCCCGGGGTGAGGAACTGGATGTTGGCGGCCACGCCGTGCTCGGCGGCCAGGGTGGCCTGCAGCCAGCGGCGCATCGCCACCTGCGGGATCAGCACCACCTCCGGCGCCAGCAGCGGCTGGCCGGGCGCCGGCTCGCGCAGCACCCTGGCCAGGATCCCGGCCAGGATCTCCAGCGAGTTGGAGTGGTACAGCCGGAAGTCGGGGCAGGCGTCGGGATGGTGCTCGGGCATCCGGCCATCTTGCCGCAGCGCCATCGCAACAGGCGAGACGGCGGCCGGCGCTGGCTAGAATCGCGCCGACGCGGATGGCCGCAGGGGGATTGGATGCGCGCGATGCGGCTGCCGCCGCTGCTGGGACCTTTGCTTGCGCTTGCACTGGCGCTGCTGCTGGGCTGGAGCTTCTGGCGCAGCGCCGGCTGGCTGCAGCTGTGCGCCGGCCTGGCGCTGTTCCTGTTCGGCATGCAGTGCCTGGAGGAAGGCCTGCGCCAGCTGGCCGGTGGCGGCCTGGAGCGGCTGCTGGCGCGCAGCACCGGCACCCCGCTGCGCGGGCTGCTGTTCGGCATGGCCGGCACCGCGCTGCTGCAGTCCACCACCCTGGTCTCGCTGCTGACCATCGCCTTCATCGGCTCGGGGCTGATCCAGCTGGCCGGCGGCATCGCGGTGATCCTGGGTGCCAACCTCGGTGCGACCAGCGGCATCTGGCTGCTGGCCCTGGCCGGGCAGGACCTCAGCCTGTCGCCGCTGGCCCTGCCGCTGCTGGTGTTCGGCGTGCTGGGCGGCTTCGCCGGCGCGCGCGGCAAGGCGGCCGGGCGGGTGGTGCTGGGCGTGGCCTTCATCTTCCTGGGCATCGACCAGCTCAAGCTGGGCTTCGACCAGTTCGGCGCGGGCCTGGACCTGGCCGCGGTGCAGGGCAGCGGCGTGGCCGGCACCGCGCTGTTCGTGCTGGCCGGGCTGGCGGTGACCGTGGTCCTGCAGTCCAGCCACGCCACCCTGATGCTGACCCTGGCGGCGCTGGCCGGCGGCCAGCTGCAGCTGGAGCAGGGCCTGGCGATCGCGGTGGGCTCGAACGTGGGCAGCAGCGTCAGCACCGCCTTCGTCGGCATGCTCGGCGGCAACCGCAGCGGCCAGCGCCTGGCCCTGGCGCACGCGCTGTTCAACATCGTTACCGCGAGCGCGGCCCTGGTCCTGCTGCTGCCGCTGACCTGGCTGGTGAAGGCCGTGGCCGGGTTCTCCGGCTTCGGCGGCAACGCGCTGCTGCAGCTGGCCCTGTTCCACACCCTGTTCAACGCCGGCGGCGTGGCCCTGTTCTGGCCCTGGCAGCGGCGGCTGGAGGCGCTGCTGCGGCGCTGGCTGCCGGACCGTCCCGATCCAGCGTTGCCCGAGGCGCACGAAGCGGATGTGGCGATCGGGCGCGTGCATGCGCGCCACCTCAGCGGCCCGGCGCTGGAATCGGTGGATGCGGCCGCGGCCGCGGTGGCGCTGGAGCTGCGCCACCTGGGCGAACTGAGCATGGAGGTGATCTGCCAGGCGCTGTGCCTGCCGCCGCGCGCGCTGTCCGCTGCCGGGACCGATCCGGCCCTGCTCGACGGTTCCTGCGCGCCCGGCCAGGCGGTGGACGCCGAACTGCTGTACCAGCAGCGGGTCAAGGGCGTGTACGGCGACCTGCTGGCATTCATGAGCCGGCTGGAGCTGCCGCTGGACGAGGAGCACCAGCGCTTCTGGGCCGGCAGCCAGCTGGCGGCGATGCAGATGGTCAACGCGGTCAAGAGCGCCAGGCAGCTGCAGAAGAACCTGCAGCGCCACCTCGCCGGGCCCGATGGCCCGGTGCGCGCGGCCTACCTGGAGCTGCGCGCGCACCTGTTCGGCCAGCTGCGCGCGCTGCATGCGCTGCGCCACCTGGGCGACGTGGATGCGCTGGCGACGGAACTGGCGCGGCTGGACGCGGAAGCTGACGCGTTCCAGGCACGCTTCCGCCAGCAGCTGTTCGAGCGGGTGCGCGAGGGCGCGATCGACGGCCTGGACGCCGGCTCGCTGCTCAACGACCAGGGCTATGCCGGGCAGGTCTACCGCCAGCTGCGGCAGCTGTTCGACCGCGCCGGCGAGCCGGGCTCGCTGCAGCAGCTGCGCCAGCTTTCCACCGCCGCCTGAGCCGCGCGGCAGGGCCGGACAACGTGCACGCGGTGGCACGATCCGGCCCACGTCCGGGACAATTCCTGTACTGGGCGGTTCAATGGATAGGTTAAGATTCAGTCTTTCCGACGCATGATGCGCCGGTTTGTGGTTCCCCCAACCGCGAAGGAAACGCGCGCCACATGCCCGCTCCCGCCGCCAACGCCGTCGCCCTGCAGGGAGTCCGCCTCGACCGCGGCGGACGCACCATCCTGCGCGACCTCGACCTGACGGTTCCCGCCGGCAGCATCACCGCCGTGCTCGGACCCTCGGGCACCGGCAAGTCGACCCTGCTGGCCGCGCTGACCGGCGAACTGGTGCCGGCCGCCGGCAGCGTGCGCGTGTTCGACCGCCCGGTGCCGCGAGGGGCGCGCGAACTGCTGGAGATGCGCAAGGGCATCGGCGTGCTGCTGCAGGGCAACGGCCTGCTGACCGACCTGAGCGTGGCCGAGAACGTGGCCCTGCCGCTGCGCACCCATACCCGCCTGCCCGAGCCGCTGCTGCGCCGGCTGGTGGAGATGAAGCTCAACGCGGTCGGCCTGCGCGGCGCGGCGGAGCTTTATCCGCGCGAGCTGTCCGGCGGCATGGCCCGGCGCGTGGCCCTGGCCCGGGCGCTGGCGCTGGATCCGCCGCTGATGCTCTACGACGAACCGCTGACCGGCCTGGATCCGATCGCCTCGGGCGTGATCATGAGCCTGATCCAGCGCCTGTCGCGCAGCCTGGGCCTGACCAGCATCATCGTGTCCCACCACGTGCACGAGACCCTGCCGATCGCCGACCAGGTGGTGGTGATCGCCAACCACGGCATCGTGTTCGATGGCACCCCGGCACAGCTGCAGGCCTCGACCGACCCGCTGATCCGCCAGTTCCTGGACGGCCAGCCGGACGGCCCGATCCCGTTCGAGAGCGCCCGCGAGGGCGCCGCGCGCGCGGAGGCTGCCTGATGGCCGCCGTCGCCGCGATCCGTTCCCTGGGCCGGGCCGGCCTGTTCTCGCTGTCGGTGCTGCGCGCCTCGCTGCCCAGCCGCGACTTCTTCGCCGAGCTGGCGCGGGAGATCTACAAGATCGGCGGGCGCTCGCTGCCGATCATCGCCGTCGGCGGCGCGTTCGTGGGCCTGGTGCTGACCCTGCAGGGCTACCGCACCCTGACCACCTTCGGCGCCGCGGACGCGCTGTCGACCCTGCTGGGCCTGTCCCTGTACCGCGAACTGGGCCCGGTGCTGACCGCGCTGCTGTTCATCGGCCGCGCCGGCAGCTCGATCGCCGCCGAGCTGGGCCTGATGCGCGCCACCGACCAGATCAAGGCGCTGGAGCTGATGGCGATCGACCCGGTGGCCAAGGCGGTGGCACCGCGCTTCTGGGCGGCGGTGCTGTGCGTGCCGCTGCTGACCGGCTTCTTCTGCTCGCTGGCCATCTCCGCCAGCTGGTTCGAGGCGGTCAAGGTGCTGGGCCTGGACAACGGTACGTTCTGGGCGGCGCTGCAGGGCAGCGTCGATTTCTGGGACGATTTCGGCGTGGCGCTGCTGAAGTCCGCGGTGTTCGGCGGGGTTAGCGCGCTGGTGGCCGCCTACGTGGGCTTCCACGCCGAGCCGACCATCGAGGGCACCTCGGTGGCCACCACCCGCGCGGTGGTCAATGCCTCGCTGCTGGTGCTGATGCTGAACTTCGTGATGTCGGCCCTGCTGTTCCGTTGAACCGGCGCCGGCACCCGGTGCCGGCATTGCAGAAAAACCCCGGGCATCCTCCGGTGCCCTGTTCCGATCCGTTTCCCACAGGTAGCTCCCCATGGCAATCCGCGGTCCCAGGCTTGAATTTGCGGTCGGCGCCTTCCTCATCCTGGCGCTGGCCTCGCTGCTGGTGCTGGCCTTCGCCTCGACCAACCGCCAGTTCGGCCTCGGCGGCGGCAGCTACGAGCTGACCGCGCGCTTCGCCAACCTCGGCCAGCTGCGGCTGCAGGCGCCGGTGAAGATCGGCGGCGTGGTCGTGGGCCGGGTGAAGAAGGTCGAGCTGGACCCGGTGCGGTTCGACTCGATCGTCACCCTGGCCATCGACGAGCGCTACCAGGACCTGCCGGGCGACACCTCGGCGGCGATCCTCACCAGCGGCCTGCTGGGCGAGAGCTACATCGGCCTGCAGCCGGGCGGCGATCCGGAACCGCTGCGCCCCGGCGACGAGATCGTCTACACCCAGCCGGCGATCGACCTGATCCAGCTGGTCGGCAAGTACATGTTCGGCGGTGCCGGCGGCGGTGGCGCCGACCCGGCCAAGGTGCTGTCCCCGTCGTCCACCGAAGAACCGTCCCCCACGGAAGAAACGCCATGAAGCCCCTGATCCTCTCCCTCGCCCTGGCCCTGCCGCTGCTGGCGGGCGCCCCGGTCCACGCCCAGGCGCAGGCCCAGGCCAGCGCGCAGACCCCGGGCCGCCAGGTGGTCGAAACCGGCACCCGCGTCCTGACCACCCTGCAGCAGCGCCGCCCCGAGTTCCAGAAGGACCGCAAGGCGCTGCGCGCCTACATCGAGTCCGAACTGCGCACCGGCTTCGACCGCGAGTACGCCGCGCGCCTGGTGCTGGGCCCGCACGGCCGCGGCGCCAGCGAGGCCGACGTGGCCCTGTTCGCCGATGCCATGACCGACAACCTGATGCAGCGCTACGGCGACGCCCTGCTGGCGTTCGAAGGCCGCCCGCGCATCCGCCTGAAGTCGGAGACCCCGCTGCCGAACAACCGCGGTGTGCGCGTGTCCACCGAGATCCTGCGCGACGGCGGCGACCCGATCCCGGTCGACTACCTGGTACGCAACAACGGCGGCTGGAAGATCTTCGACGTGATGGTCGAAGGCGTGTCCTACGTGCAGACCTTCCGCACCCAGTTCGACGCCCCGCTGCGGCAGAAGACGATCGCCCAGGTCGCCGCCGAGCTGCGCAGCGGCAGCCTGCGCCCGGACACCAATGGCAGCCGCTGACGGCGCCCGCGCCCGCCGCGAAGGCGAGGTGCTGCACCTGGAAGGCCGCCTGGACCGGGCGGCCGCGGTGGCGCTGTGGCCGACGCTGCAGGCGCTGGCCGACGGCGCCCGCGCGCTGGAGCTGGGCGCGATCCAGGCCCTGGACAGCGCCGGCCTGGCGCTGCTGGCCGAGGCCGCCGCGCGCATGCGCGCCGGCGGCCAGGTCGAAATCCGGGGCGACGCGCCCGGCCTGGCCGAGCTGCGCGCCGCCTACCGGCTGGACCCCCAACTGAACTACGCCGGAGCCTCCCCATGAAGCCCGCCCCCACCGGCGCCCTGCTGTTGCCGCTGCTGTTGCTGGCCGGCTGCGCCAGCGCGCCGAAGTCCGCCGACACCGGTCCGGAGCCGGCCCCGCTCGTGGCCGGCACGGCGGCCGTCGCTGCCGCCGGCGAACCCACCGATCCGGCGACCGCCGCCCAGCCGGCGCCTGAGGCCGGAGCCGGCGCCCTGGCGCCGGCGCAGGAAGGCGCGGAAGTCGCCGCGGTGCCGGCCGATCCCGTCGATCCCGTCGCTCCCGCCGCCACCGATACCGACGCCCTGGCGCCGACCGAGGCCGAGGACGACTTCACTGCGCTGTACGGCGCGCCGGCCGATGGCGATCCGTCCGCGCGCCCGGCCTACGACCCGTGGGAGCCGATGAACCGGCGCATCCACGCCTTCAACAACGTGGTCGACCGCGCCATCGCCCGCCCGGTGGCGCGCGCCTACGTGGCGGTGGTGCCGGAACCGGTGCGCCTGGGCGTGGGCAACTTCTTCGACAACCTGGCCTCGCCGGTGATCTTCCTCAACCAGCTGCTGCAGGGCCGCCCGCGCGACGCGGTGCAGACCCTGGGCCGGTTCGTGGTCAACACCACCCTGGGCATCGGCGGCATCTTCGACCCGGCCACCGACCTGAAGATGAAGCGCCGCAGCGAGGACTTCGGCCAGACCCTGGGCATCTGGGGCTGGCGCAACTCGCGCTACGTGGAGCTGCCGTTCTTCGGCCCGCGCACGGTGCGCGACGTGTTCGGCCTGGCCGGCGACATGCCGCTGTCGCCGACCCGCCAGGTCGAGCGCGACCGCTACCGCATCGCGCTGCAGGGCGCGCAGCTGGTGGACCGCCGCGCCGCGCTGCTGCCGATCGAGAGCATGCGCGAGAACGCGGTGGACGAGTACGCGATGATCCGCGACGCGTGGATGCAGCGCCGCCAGTACCAGATCGAGGCCGACCGCCGCGGCAACCGCAGGCACGAGGGCGACGACCTGCCCGAATACCTGCGCGAGGACCGCGACCCCACCGTGCCGGTGGACGCGATGCCGATCCCCGGCACCTGAGCCGGAAGCGACGCAGGCGCACGAAGGGCCCGGGAGACCGGGCCCTTCTTCCATCCATCAAACCGACCGCGCGTGACGGCGATGGCCGCCACCCCTCCGGCCTCAGGACCCGCCGTCCTCGCCGTCCAGCCCGGCCTCGACCGCGTCCAGGCCCAGGTCGCCCAGCAGCGCCTGCGCCTGCTCCTGGCCCAGCGACTCCACGCTGCGCAGGCGGCGCTCGATGGTGCGGGTCTTGCGGCTGGCATCGCCCAGGCTCTTGCCCACGGTGCTGATCTGCTTCTCCGCGCGCTCGAGGATGCCGGCGAACTTGCCGAACTCGCTCTTCACCGCACCCAGCAGCTGCCACACCTCGCTGGAGCGCTTCTCGATGGCCAGGGTGCGGAAGCCCATCTGCAGGCTGCCGAGCAGGGCGGTGACGGTGGTCGGGCCGGCGACCACGATGCGGTGCTCGCGCTGCAGGGCGTCGGTCAGCCCGGCGCGGCGGATCACCTCGGCGTACAGGCCCTCGGTGGGCAGGAACATCACCGCGAAGTCGGTGGTGTGCGGCGGCACGATGTACTTCTCGCAGATCGACTTGGCCTGGATCCGGATCGCCTTCTCCAGCTGCGCGCCGCAGCTGCGTACCAGCTCCGGGTCGCCCTGTTCCTGGGCGTCGACCAGGCGCTCGTAGTCCTCGCGCGGGAACTTGCAGTCGATCGGCAGCCACAGCGGCGCCTCGTCGTTGCCGCGGCCGGGCAGGCGCACGGCGAAGTCCACCGCCTCGGCGCTGTCCGGGCGCAGGCGCACGCTGCGCGCGTACTGCTCGGGGGTGAGGGTCTGCTCCAGGATCGCGTCCAGCTGCACCTCGCCCCAGGTGCCGCGGGTCTTGACGTTGGTCAGCACGCGCTTGAGGTCGCCCACGCCGGTGGCCAGCTGCTGCATCTCGCCCAGCCCGCGCTGCACCTGCTCCAGGCGCTCGGACACCAGCTTGAAGGACGAATCCAGGCGGGTGGCGAGGGTGCTCTGCAGCTTCTCGTCCACCGTCTCGCGCATCTTCTCCAGCTTGGCGGCGTTGTCCTGCTGCAGCGCGCGCAGCTGCTGCTCCAGGGTGGCGCGCATCTCGCCGATGCGCAGCTCGTTGCGCGCGGTCAGCTCCTGCAGGCGCTGGTTGAGGCCCTCGGCGAAGCGCTGCTGCGATTCCAGCGCCTCCTGGCGGGTGACGCGGGCGTCCTCGGTCAGGCTGGCGCGCAGCGCCGCCAGCTGCTCGCCGAAGGCCTGGATGCGGGTGTCCTGCTGGCGGCCGAACAGGTCCAGCTGCGCGCGCATGTCGCCCAGCCGCTGCGACAGCAGCTCGCCCAGCCTGGCCTGCGCCTCGATGCCCTCGGCCCGGCCCTTGCGCGCGTCCTCGGTGAGGGAGTCGCGCAGCTGGTCCAGGCGGGCGTCGGTGCGGGGGCCCAGGTCGGCCAGGTGGCGGGCGAAGCCATCGATGCGCGCGCCCTGGGTGGTGGCCAGGCCATCCAGCTGCTGGCGCAGCTCCAGGCGGCCATCGCGCTGTTCGGCGCGCAGGGCTTCCTCCAGCTGCGCGCGCAGGCGCTCGAAGGCGGCGTCGGGGCGACGCAGCAGCAGGGCGACCACGCAGGCCAGGATCGCCAGCAGCAGGCCGGCGATGACGATCAGGAGCAGGGATTCGGTCATGCGCGAAGTGTAGCGGCCGGCGGTCTCAGGCCCCGCGACCGCGCGGCGGCTTCACGCCGGGGGAATCCGCGCGCCCACACAGTGCCGGCCATGGCCCGCCCCGCCCGCTATCCGGTGCGCCTGAAGCGCGTGTACGAGCCGCCGGACGCGGAGGACGGGCTGCGCCTGCTGGTGGACGGGGTCTGGCCGCGCGGGATGCGCAAGGACACGCTGGAACTGGAGGCCTGGCTGCGGATCATCGCGCCCAGCACCGCGCTGCGCCGCTGGTACGGCCACGACCCGGCCCGCTGGGAGGCGTTCCGCGCGCGCTACTTCGCCGAACTCGCCGCCAACGAGGCGGGACTGGCGCGATTGCGCAGCTATCTTGTGCGGGGGCCGGTAACCTTCGTGTACGCCGCGGCGGACGAGGAACACAACAACGCGGTGGCGCTGCGCGACTACATCCTGCAGGGCTCGGGCTAAGCCTTCGGGGTTTCGGTTGCGATTGCAACCATGCTGGCGCGGCAATTAGCCTGTGTGGTTTCGTGCCCCCGCGGCCACCCGCCAACCGGATCCTGCATGACCGCCAGTACCCCGTTGCTCGTGACCTTCTGCGCCTACCTGCTGCTGATGGTGGGCATCGGCTTCGTCGCCTGGCGGCGCACCCGTACCTTCGACGACTACATCCTCGGCGGCCGCTCGCTGGGCGGGCTGGTGACGGCGCTGGCGGCCGGCGCCTCGGACATGAGCGGCTGGCTGATGATGGGACTGCCCGGTGCGCTGTACCTGGCCGGGCTGTCGGAGGCGTGGATCGCGATCGGCCTGGTGCTGGGTGCCTGGGCCAACTGGCGCTGGGTGGCCGGGCCGCTGCGCCTGTACACCGAGCGCACCCGCAACGCGCTGACCCTGCCGGACTACTTCAGCCACCGCTTCGAGGACCGCAGCCGCCTGCTGCGGATCCTCTCGGCGCTGGTGATCCTGGTGTTCTTCGCCATCTACTGCGCCTCCGGCATCGTCGCCGGCGCGCGCCTGTTCGAAGGCATGTTCGGCCTGTCTTATGGCCAGGCCATGCTGTGGGGCGCGGCGGCGACCATCGCCTACACCTTCGTGGGTGGCTTCCTGGCGGTGAGCTGGACCGACACCGTGCAGGCCACGCTGATGATCTTCGCCCTGCTGCTGGTACCGGTGTTCGCGGTGCTCGGCGCCGGCGGCCCGACCGAAGCGGTGGCCCTGGTCGAGCAGGTGGACCCCACCCGGCTGCACTGGGTCGGCGCCGGCGGCGTGGTGGCGGTGATCTCGGCCCTGGCCTGGGGCCTGGGCTACTGCGGGCAGCCGCACATCCTGGCCCGGTTCATGGCCGCCGAGAGCCTGGCCACCATCCCGCGCGCGCGCCGCATCGCCATGGGCTGGATGGTGCTGTGCCTGGGCGGCGCGGTCGCCACTGGCCTGTCCGGGGTGGCCTGGTTCGCCGCCCACCCCGCGGTCGCCGGCCCGGTGGACGCCAACCCGGAGCGGGTGTTCATGGCCCTGGGCGAGCAGCTGTTCAACCCCTGGGTGGCGGGCGTGCTGCTGTCGGCGATCCTGGCGGCGATCATGAGCACCCTGTCGGCGCAGCTGCTGGTGTGCTCCAGCGCGCTGACCGAGGACTTCTACCGCGGCCTGCTGCGGCCGCAGGCCAGCCAGCGTGAGCTGGTGTGGTTCGGCCGCGCCATGGTGCTGGCGGTGGCGGCACTGGCGCTGTGGATCGCGCGCGACCCGGAGAGCCGGGTGCTGGGCCTGGTGGCCTACGCCTGGGCCGGGTTCGGCGCGGCCTTCGGCCCGGTGGTGGTGCTGTCGCTGTGCTGGAAGCGCATGACCCGCAACGGCGCGCTGGCCGGCATGCTCGCCGGCGCGGCGACCGTGATCGCGTGGAAGCACACCGGCAGCGCGCTGTACGAGATGGTGCCCGGCTTCATCGCCGGCACCGTCGCGATCGTGGTGGCCAGCCTGCTGGACAAGGCGCCGGCGCAGGACGTGCAGGCGCGCCACGCCCAGGTGCGCGCGGCGCTGCGCGAGCAGGGCCACTGAGCGCGGCGGCTGCCGCGCGGCTTCAGCGCGCGGTGTAGCCGCCGTCGACCAGGTGGTAGCTGCCGGTCACGAACGAGGCTTCCTTCGACAGCAGGAAGCAGGTCAGCGCCGCGACCTCGTCGGAGGTGCCCAGGCGTCCGGCCGGGTGCAGGGCGACCAGGCCCTCGCGTACCGCCGGGTCCAGGCCCGACAGCAGCGGGGTGTCGATGAAGGCCGGGCCCACCGCGTTCACCCGGATGCCCTGGCCGGCGTATTCCATGGCCGCGGTCTTCGTCATGCCCAGCAGGGCGTGCTTGGCGGCGACGTAGGCGATCGAGCCGCTCCAGCCCACGCTGCCGAGGATCGAGGCCATGTTGACGATGGCACCGCCGCCGCTGGCCAGCATCGCCGGCAGCTCGTACTTCATCGAATACATCCCCCCGTGCAGGTTGACGTCGATGACGCGGTGCCAGTCGGCCAGCGGGTAATCGGCGGTGGGATGGCTGGGCCCGCCGATGCCGGCGTTGTTCACCGCCAGGTGCAGGCCGCCGAAGCGCTCGACCGTGGCCTGGACCATGCGTTCGACCGCCGCCGCGTCGGCCACGTCCAGCTGGAACGCCAGCGCATCCGCCTCGCCGAGGCCGGCGGCCAGCGCCTGCGCCGCGGCGCCGTCGTAATCGGCGATGACGACCTTCGCGCCCTCGCGCGCCAGGCGGCGGCAGATGGCCTCGCCGATGCCCGATGCGCCGCCGGTGACGATCGCGACCTGTCCTTCGAACCTGTTCATGGCAATGCTCCTCTGGCGGGTTGCTCCCATGCTCGGGCCCGGGCGCGGCGGCCACCTTGATCGCGATCAACCCGCCGGCCGCACCGGCGGGGCGTGCTCAGTCCAGCACGCGGCAGAACACCGCCTTGAGGTAGCGCGACTCCGGCACGTGCGCCAGGAACGGATGGTCCGGGCCGGCGCCGGCCACCTTCAGCACCTGCACGGTGCGGCCGGCGTAGAACGCGGCGCGGCGCAGCATGTCCAGGAACTGGTCCTCGGCCACCAGGCCGGTGCAGGAGAACGTCGCCAGCAGGCCACCGGGCCTGACCACGCCCAGCGCCAGCTTGTTCATGTCCAGGTACTTCTTCAGCGCGTTGATGACCTGGTCGCGGTCGCGGGTCATCTTGGCCGGGTCGAGCACCACCGCGTCGTACTGCTCGCCGCGGGCGGCCGCGTCGCGCAGCCAGGGGAAGATGTCGGCCTGGACGAAGCGCGGGCGCACGTTGTTGAGGCGGGCGTTGCCCTTGGCGATCTCAATCACCGCCTCGTCGATGTCGATGCCGGTGACCTCGGCGGCGCCGCGCACCGCTGCGTACACGGCGAAGCCGCCGGTGTTGCAGCACAGGTCCAGCACGCGCTTGCCCGCCACCTGGCGCGAGAACCACTCGCGGTTCTCGCGCTGGTCGGCGAAGAAGCCGGTCTTGTGCGCCCCGGCCGGGTCGGCGCGGAAGCGGATCCCGTGCTCGGTGATGATGGCCGGCTCCGGCGAGCCGCCACCGCTGTACACCGGGCGGTAGTCGAAGCTCTCCTGCTTCTGCACGTGGTCCTCGGCGAAGCTGTAGATGCGCGCGCCGGGGAACTGCGCCTGCAGCGCGGCGTAGATCCACTCGCGGTAGCGCCACATGCCGGCGCTGAAGAACTCCACCACCAGCAGGTCGTCGTAGCGGTCCACCACCAGGCCGGTGAGGCCGTCGCCCTCGGCGTGGACCACGCGCCAGGCATTGGACACCTCGTCCAGCTTCAGCACCTCGCGGCGCAGGGCCACGGCCTGGCCGATCCGGCGCGCGAACCAGTCCGCGTCCACCGCCACCGCCGGGTCGGTCTCCAGGATGCGCAGGGCGATGCGCGAGTGGCCGTTGTAGAAGCCGCGGCCGATGAACTGGCCGTCCACGTCGTAGGCGTCGACGATCTCGCCCGGGCGCGGCCGCTGGGCCGGCTTCTCGACAAGCTTCTGGAAGATCCAGGGATGGCTGGAACGCCACGCGTTCTTCAGCCGCACGGTGGGGTAGGGGGTATTCATCGCGCAATTGTATGTGTACTGGCGCGAGCCGACATCAACCGACCCGTGGCTTTCGACGGCTCAAGGGGCAAGTAGAAGCCCTGGGGAGCCATGCGTGGGGGAACCATCGCCGCGGGAGCTGGCAAGTCATCCGGTGCGCAAGCGAGGCCTCAAGAGGCATCCTTCCCCCCCGGATTGCGGGCGGTCATTATCCCCTTGTTTTCGGGGAACGTACTCAACGCACAGCACAACATCAGAGCGGCGCGGGTCATCGCAGCAACGTTATTAGCTGCCGGGTCATCCCCGCGTGGGCGGGGAACACGTGCGCCATGTGCTACAGGCGCAGGAACCGTTCGGGTCATCCCCGCGTGCGCGGGGAACACTCATCGTCCCCCTTGCTGGCCCGACAGAACCCCGGGTCATCCCCGCGTGCGCGGGGAACACTAGAACTCCAATTCCAACTGGCCAAGCAGCGCCGGGTCATCCCCGCGTGCGCGGGGAACACTTCAGAGTTACGCGCCAATTCAGGGAAGGGTGCGGGTCATCCCCGCGTGCGCGGGGAACACGCTACCCGGCTCCAGACCGAGAACCGCGGCGGGCGGGTCATCCCCGCGTGCGCGGGGAACACACGCGCCACGGGATGCCGATTAGGTCCTTGTCCGGGTCATCCCCGCGTGCGCGGGGAACACTTGTACGGGTTTCCCTTTGCGACTACCGCCAGCGGGTCATCCCCGCGTGCGCGGGGAACACGCGGCGGCCAGGTTCCGAAGGTCGTCCGGCTGCGGGTCATCCCCGCGTGCGCGGGGAACACATGCGGGCCTTGATCGTGTGCACCTCGGCCGACGGGTCATCCCCGCGTGCGCGGGGAACACTCGATGAACAGCACGTCCAGGCCGTCGTTGTGCGGGTCATCCCCGCGTGCGCGGGGAACACGTCAGCGGCATCTGCCGGAACTCGGCGCCGATCGGGTCATCCCCGCGTGCGCGGGGAACACCGGCAGGGCGCTGCCGAACTCGCGCATGTAGAGCGGGTCATCCCCGCGTGCGCGGGGAACACGCGGTTCGCAGAGATGCTGCTTGGCATCCTCAGGGGTCATCCCCGCGTGCGCGGGGAACACTCCGCGACGCTGCGCTGGCTGCCGAACATGTCCGGGTCATCCCCGCGTGCGCGGGGAACACGGCAGGCTGGGCGGCCAGGGCGGCTCTGCCTGCGGGTCATCCCCGCGTGCGCGGGGAACACGCTTCCAGGCTCCCAATGGGCACCCGCACCGACGGGTCATCCCCGCGTGCGCGGGGAACACCCGCACTGGTAGGTCACGCGCAGGCTGTCCGGCGGGTCATCCCCGCGTGCGCGGGGAACACTCCAGCGTCAACGTGTAGTCCGTTGATGAAACCGGGTCATCCCCGCGTGCGCGGGGAACACTGGCTGACCGCTACGCGAACATCCGCCGGGCGCGGGTCATCCCCGCGTGCGCGGGGAACACTCAGTCGCTGCCCCTTCGCAAGAGGGGGCAGCAGGGTCATCCCCGCGTGCGCGGGGAACACGCTGGTTGTTCCTCGCGTACTACGTGGGGCATCGGGTCATCCCCGCGTGCGCGGGGAACACTCCACGTCGGCGATCAGCTCGCGCGCGTGGTCCGGGTCATCCCCGCGTGCGCGGGGAACACACTCCAATGGCTGACGGCTCCCGCACCTTCAACGGGTCATCCCCGCGTGCGCGGGGAACACGCGCCCTCCTCCCGGGCCTGCCGGAACCTCGCCGGGTCATCCCCGCGTGCGCGGGGAACACTGCCGAGGTCAGCCATCGGGGCGGGTCGACTTCGGGTCATCCCCGCGTGCGCGGGGAACACTGGAACCCGAATGCGATTACTGCGGGGCCGATCGGGTCATCCCCGCGTGCGCGGGGAACACTTGGTTAAGCGAATCCGGGGCCACTTCGATCGCGGGTCATCCCCGCGTGCGCGGGGAACACCGCTTGTTGCCCTCGTGGTCCTTGGCGTGCTCCGGGTCATCCCCGCGTGCGCGGGGAACACTGACAGCAACGATGCCCAACGCCTCGCGCGCCCGGGTCATCCCCGCGTGCGCGGGGAACACGCGGGCACCGCGCGCCAGTGGTGCCCCGGCCGCGGGTCATCCCCGCGTGCGCGGGGAACACGCGGCCAGAGGGAGGTCGAAAACGGGGAGCTGCGGGTCATCCCCGCGTGCGCGGGGAACACTGCACGCCGTTCTTTGCCAGCGGCCCCCAATACGGGTCATCCCCGCGTGCGCGGGGAACACGGCTACACGTCCGACAGCGCCGTGTTCTCGGCCGGGTCATCCCCGCGTGCGCGGGGAACACATGTCTGACTACGCAATTTCCATCGCTCCGGACGGGTCATCCCCGCGTGCGCGGGGAACACTCATCCAGCCACTTCAGGACTTCCTGCCGGGTCGGGTCATCCCCGCGTGCGCGGGGAACACGCTGAGGTAGTCGATGCAGCTGGTCTCGCCCTCGGGTCATCCCCGCGTGCGCGGGGAACACACTGGCTACCGGTCAGCGCCCGATGCAGGTGTTCGGGTCATCCCCGCGTGCGCGGGGAACACCTTAGCCGGGCACAGGTGCAGGTCCTATACGACGGGTCATCCCCGCGTGCGCGGGGAACACGCGTTGGCCGGGACTATCTCGCTATGGCCGCGCGGGTCATCCCCGCGTGCGCGGGGAACACGACGGCGGCCTCGAATGCGGCGCGCTCGATGGCGGGTCATCCCCGCGTGCGCGGGGAACACAGCTGGACGTGATCGAGCAGTGGCGCGACCAGCGGGTCATCCCCGCGTGCGCGGGGAACACATCGCATTGCAGGTGATCCGCGCATGGGCCGCCGGGTCATCCCCGCGTGCGCGGGGAACACGCGCGGCCTCCCTGGTGCTGCTGTTCGATTTCCGGGTCATCCCCGCGTGCGCGGGGAACACCGCCACCGGCAGGGC
>NZ_ALIP01000025.1:0-27036 GCF_000283075.1 Pseudoxanthomonas sp. GW2 | reverse complement strand
CCCATGGCCCCTACCGGCGGGCGCCAGCCGCGGCTGGCGGTACTGGTCTCCGGCCGCGGCAGCAACCTGCAGGCGGTGCTGGACGCGATCGACGAAGGCCGCCTCGACGCCGAGGTGGTCGGGGTGTTCTCCGACCGCCCGGAGGCGCCGGCGCTGGCCAAGGTCGCGCCGGAGCTGCGCTGGAGCCGCAAGGCCCGCGCCTATCCCGACCGCGCCGCGTTCGACGCCGACCTGGCCGAGGCGGTGGCCGCCTGCCGTCCGGACTGGATCTTCTGCGCCGGCTACATGCGCATCCTCGGCGATGCCTTCGTGCGCCGCTTCGAAGGCCGCCTGCTCAACGTCCACCCCTCGCTGCTGCCGCTGTACAAGGGCCTGCACACCCATGCGCGGGCGCTGGAGGCCGGCGACGCCGAACACGGCGCCAGCGTGCACTTCGTGGTCCCGGAACTGGACGCCGGCGCGGTGGTGGCCCAGGTGCGCATCCCGGTGATGCCCGGCGACACACCCGACACCCTGGCCGCGCGCCTGCTGCCGCACGAACACCGGCTGGTCACCGCGGTGCTCGGGCTGGCGGTGGCCGGACGCCTGGCTGAACGCGATGCACGGGTCTGGGTCGACGGTCAGTGCCTGTTTAAACCGCTGCAACTAGATTCCGCGGGCGCCCTGAAGCCGGAATCACGCGCCTGACACCGGCGCGCGGGCATGCTTCCCCGTCGTCCCCTGCCCGAGCCGCATGCGCCCCATCCTCGCCTCCCTCCTGCTGCTGACCGCCAGCGCCCTCCAGGCGCAACCCGCCCGTGCGCAGGAAGCGGCGCCGCCCGGCCTGCCCGCGCTGCCGCCGGCGCCACGCGTGCTGGAACCGTTCCAGGCCACCTACGAGGCCTGGTACCGCGGCCGCCCCGCCGGCAGCGCCACCATGCGCCTGGTGCGCCAGGACCCGCGGCACTGGACGATCGAGCTGGACCTGCGCGCCGAGCGCGGCGTGGCCAGCCTGGCGCGGCTGAACATCCACCAGAGCACGCTGTTCGACGAGCACGACGGCCACTACCGCCCCCTGGGCCAGAACACCGAGCGGCGCGCGGTGCTGTTCGGCAAGCAGGTCAGCGGCAGCTACGACTGGGGCGCGATGCAGGCGCGCTGGAGCGGCGACATCAGCCGCGAGCGCCGGCGCCCGGTGCCGCTGCAGCCGGGGGACATGAGCGCCCTGCTGATCAACCTGGCGCTGATGCGCGCCGCCCGCCCCGGCGCGGTGCTGGAATACCGCTTCGTCGACGGCGGCCGCGTGCGCGGGCACGTCTATCATGTCGGGCAGACGCCGGAGACGCTGGCCGTGGGCGACATGAGCTACGAGGCCTTGCGGGTCGAACGCCGCGACCGCGACGGCGACCAGACCCTGGTCTGGGTCGCCGACGGCGTGCCCACCCCGATCCGCATCCTGCAACGCGAGGACGGCGAGGACGAGGTCGACCTGCGCCTGATCGAGTACCGAGGAGCCTGAGATGAACCGGACCCGCCCCCTGATCCGCCTCCCGCTGCTGCTGGGCCTGCTCGCCGCCGCCGTGCCGGCGCTGGCGATGGAGCCGTTCACCGCCGACTACACCGCCAGCTACATGGGCATGCGCGCCGATGGCACCATGACCCTGGCGCGCGAGTCCGGCGACCGCTGGAAGTACAGCCTGCGCATCCGCAACCAGGTCGCCGACCTCAGCCAGGTCACCGTGTTCGACGAGCACCAGGGCACCCTGCGTCCGCTGAGCAGCAGCGACAGCTCGGTGGCGCTGATCAAGCGCAAGTCGGTGCAGGCCAACTACGACTGGAAGGCCGGCCAGGCCACCTGGAGCGGCGACGTCAAGCCCGAGCGCCGCGGCCCCGTGAAGCTGCAGCCCGGCGACATGGACGCGCTGCTGATCAACCTGGCCGTGGCCCGCGACCTGGCCGCGGGCAAGCCGCTGTCCTCCCGCCTGGTCGACGAGGGCCGGGCCAAGCCGCTGCGCTACGAGGTGGCCGGCAAGGAGCAGATCACCGTCGCCGGCAAGCCGCGCCAGGCCACCAAGGTGGTGCGCCGCGACGACAAGCGCGAGACGATCGCCTGGATCGTGGCGGAAATGCCGGTGCCGGCGCGCATCCTGCAGCGCGAGAACGGCCAGGACACCATCGACCTGACCCTCAAGGCGCTGCGCTGAGCGCGGCGCCCTGGCCGGTTCACTCCTCGGCCTTGAACACCGTCTGGCACTGCACCCGGATCACCTCGCCGCTGCGGAACCAGCGGAAGGTGGTGCATTCGCGGTTACCCTCGCTGCTGCGTTCGGCGGTCACCGCGTAGAACGACTGCAGGATCTCGCCGCGGTCGACCACGCCATCGCCGTTCCAGTCCATGTCGGAGGTCTCGACCCCGCGGGTGGCGGCCATGCCCAGCCAGCCGGCCACGCCGATCAGCACCAGCATCGCCGCCAGCAGGCCCAGCAGGACCTTGCGGCGGGTGGTCATGCGTCCTCGCAGCAGCATTCAGCCCTCCCCTTGCCGCGCGTCGATGCGGCGGATGCTGGCGCCCAGCGCGCCGAGCTTGGCCTCGATGTTCTCGTAGCCGCGGTCCAGGTGGTAGATGCGGTCGATGGTGGTTTCGCCCTGCGCCACCAGGCCGGCCAGCACCAGGCAGGCCGAGGCGCGCAGGTCGGTGGCCATCACCGGAGCGCCGCTGAGGCGCGGCACGCCGCGCACCACCGCGGTATGCCCGTCGATCTGGATGTCCGCGCCCAGCCGCAGCAGTTCGTTGACGTGCATGAAGCGGTTCTCGAAGATCGTCTCGCTGATCACGCCCACGCCCTCGGCCACGCAGTTGAGCGCCATGAATTGCGCCTGCATGTCGGTCGGGAACGCCGGGTACGGCGCGGTGGTCAGGCTGACCGCGCGCGGGCGCCGGCCCTCCATGTCCACGGTGATGCTGTCCGCGGTGGTGGCGACCGTGGCGCCGGCCTCGCGGAGCTTGTCCAGCACCGCTTCCAGGGTATCCGGCCGCGCGTTGCGCGCGGTCACCCGGCCGCCGGTCATGGCTGCGGCCACCAGGAAGGTGCCGGTCTCGATCCGGTCGGGCAGCACCACGTGGCGGCCGCCGCCCAGGCGCTCCACGCCGTGGATGGTGATCCGCGCGGTGCCCGCGCCCTCGATCCGCGCGCCGAGCGCGTTGAGGCAATCGGCCAGGTCGACCACCTCCGGCTCCATCGCCGCGTTCTCCAGCACCGTGGTGCCCTCGGCCAGGGTGGCGGCGGCCATCACGTTCTCGGTGCCGGTGACGGTGACCATCTCGAACACGAAGCGCGCGCCCTTCAGGCGCCCGGCGCGGGCCTTGATGTAGCCGTTCTCGACGCTGATTTCCGCGCCCAGTGCCTGCAGCCCGCGGATGTGCTGGTCCACCGGGCGCGAGCCGATCGCGCAACCGCCCGGCAGCGCCACCTCGGCCGCGCCATGGCGCGCCAGCAGCGGGCCCAGCACCAGGATCGAGGCGCGCATGGTCTTGACCAGGTCGTAGGGGGCCACGTGGTTGCGCACCGTGCGCGGGTCGACCACCAGGCTGCGCGCCAGCTCGCCCTGCTTGTAGTCCACGCTCGCGCCCAGCTCGCCCAGCAGCTTGAGCGTGGTCATCACGTCGTGCAGGTGGGGGACGTTGGCAATCGCCACCGGAGCGTCGGCCAGCAGGGTCGCGCACAGGATGGGCAGGACGGCGTTCTTGGCGCCGGAGATGGCGACTTCGCCGCGGAGCGGCGCGCCGCCGCTGACTACGATCTTCTGCATGGGAACCCGGGTACGGGGGAAACGGTGGGAAACGGCGCCATGCGGCGCGCCTCAGGCGGCCTCGTCGGGGGTCACGGTCCGGAGCGACAGGGCGTGGATCGCCCCGCCCATCAGGTCGCCCAGGGTCGCGTAGACCATCCGGTGGCGGGCCAGCGGCAGTTTGCCGCGGAAGGCCTCGCAGACCACGGTCGCCTCGAAGTGCACGCCATCGTCGCCCTGCACGTGGGCTTTGGCACCGGGCAGGCCTTGCTCGATCAGGCGGGCGATGGTGTCGGCGTCCATGAAGCTGTTGGCCTAGAATGAAGCACCCTAGTCTAGCGAATCCGGGCCGCTCCCGGGCCGATACATGAGCGCAGCCGCCGAGTCATCCGCCGAACCCGCGCAGCTGGCCGCCGCCGGCAGGCGCGTGTTCCAGGTCGAAGCCCAGGCCCTGGAAGCGGTCGGGCAGCGGGTCGGCGAGGACTTCGCCCGCGCCTGCCGGCTGATCCTGGCCTCGCGCGGGCGCCTGGTCTGCACCGGCATGGGCAAGTCCGGGCACGTGGCGCGCAAGATCGCCGCCACCCTCGCCTCCACCGGCACCCCGGCGTTCTTCGTCCACCCCGGCGAGGCCGGGCATGGCGACCTGGGCATGATCACCGACGCGGACATCGTGCTGGCGCTGTCCTATTCCGGCGAGTCGGACGAGGTGCTGATGCTGCTGCCGGCCCTGCGCCGCCAGGGCAACAAGGTGATCGCGATGACCGGTCGCCCGCAGTCCACCCTGGCGCGCGAGGCCGACATCCACCTGGACGTGGGCGTGCCGGCCGAGGCCTGCCCGCTGCACCTGGCCCCGACGTCCTCCACCACCGCCTCGCTGGCCATGGGCGACGCCCTGGCGGTGGCGCTGCTGGAGGCGCGCGGCTTCACCGCCGACGACTTCGCCCGTTCGCACCCGGCCGGCAGCCTCGGCCGGCGCCTGCTGCTGCACGTCACCGACGTGATGCACGGCGGCGAGGAACTGCCCTGCGTCGGCGAGGACGCCAGCGTGGCCGAGGCGCTGGTGGAGATGAGCCGCAAGCGCCTGGGCATGACCGCGATCGCCGCCGCCGACGGACGCCTGGCCGGGATCTTCACCGACGGCGACCTGCGCCGCGCCCTGGACCGCGGCATCGACGTGCGCCAGGCGCGGATCGCCGAGGTCATGACCCGCAACCCGCGCACGATCGACGCCGGGCAGATGGCCACCGAGGCCGCGCACCTGATGGAGCGCCACCGCATCAACGGCCTGATCGTGGTCGACGCCGAGCAGCGCCCGGTGGGCGCGCTCAATGTTCACGACCTGTTGCGAGCACGCGTGGTTTAACCGCCCCATGTCCCCGGAACCGATCGTGGCCTACGACCCGCTGTCCCTCGTCCCCCCGGAAATCGCCGAGCGCGCGCGCCAGGTCCGGCTGGTGTGCCTGGACGTGGACGGCACCCTCACCGACGGCCGCCTGTACTTCGACGCCGCCGGCAACGAGATGAAGTCCTTCAGCGTGCTCGACGGCCAGGGCCTGGTGCAGCTGCGCCGCTTCGGTTTCCACGTCGCGCTGATCACCGCCCGCCCCAGCCTGGTGGCGCAGAAGCGCGGCGCCGACCTCGGCCTGGAAACCCACATCGGCGTGGCCGACAAGCTCGCCTGCATGGACGAACTGCTGGCCCGCCACGGCCTGGCGCGCGAACAGGCCTGCTTCGTCGGCGACGACCTGCCGGACCTGGACTGCCTGTGCGTGGCCGGCCTCTCCGTGGCGCCGGCCAACGCCCATCCGTGGATCGCCGAACGGGTGCACTGGCGCACCCGCGGCCGCGCCGGGGAAGGCGCGGTGCGCGAGGTCTGCGACGTGCTGCTGGCGGCGCACGGCCACGTGCCGGCGATCCTCGCCGGGCACGGCTCGCGCGACGGACGCCGGGCATGAACTGGCGCCTGCTCCTGGGCCTGGTGCTGCTGGCGGCCGCCGCGGCCACCGGCTGGTCGGCCTGGCAGATGCGCGGGCGCGAGGCGCCGGCGGCCGCCAGCGGCGAGCGCTCGGACTACGTGCTGCGCGACTTCGAACTGGTGATCCTCGGCAAGGACGGGCTGGAGTCGGTGCGGGTGCAGTCGCCGGAGCTGCAGCGCCGCGAGGACGAGAGCATGGACCTGGAGCAGCCGCTGTTCCTGGCCCCCGCCGAGCCCGGGCCGTGGCGGCTGTCGGCCGAGCGTGGCTGGATCAGCGCCGACGGCGAGCTGCTGCGCCTGGAGGGCAACGTCGCCGGCGACAGCGACCCGGCCAGCCCCGCCCCGAGCAGCTTCCGCACCGACGTGCTGGAATTCCTCCCAGCGCAGGACCTGGCGCGCACCGACCGCCCGGTGCGCGTCACCCGCCCCGGCCTGCTGCAGACCGGCAACGGCATGGAAGCCAACCTCAAGACCCGCCAGTACCGCCTCCTTTCCCAGGTCAGGACTCGCTATGAACCTTCCGCGCGCCCTTAAGTCCCGGACCGCCGCCCTCGCCGTGCTGGCGCTGGCCACGCTGTCCTCCACCGCCCTGGGCAAGAGCTCGGACCGCAACCAGCCGATGACGCTGGACTCGGACAACTCCGACTGCAGCCAGGCCAGCGCAGACTCGCGCTGCGTCTTCACCGGCAACGTCGAGATCGTGCAGGGCACCCTGCACATCACCGCCGCGCGCGCCGAGATCGTGCAGCGCGGCGGCGAGATCGAGCAGGTGGTGCTGACCGGCAAGCAGGCCACGATGCGCCAGGAGATGGACGACGGCGCGACCATGAACGCCCGCGCCGACCGCATCGTCTACGAGCCGAAGAAGGAGCTGCTGACGCTCACCGGCAACTACACGGTCGAATCCCCGCGCGGCAGCAACAGCGGCCAGCGCATGGTCTACAACATGGCCAGCGGCCAGATGCAGAGCGGCGGCGACGGCACCCGCGTGCGCACCGTGATCCAGCCACGCGCCCAGCAGAACAAGGAAGGCAACTGATGCTCGTCGCCGAAGGCCTGCGCAAGAAGTACAAGCAGCGCGAGGTGGTGCGCGAGTTCGGCCTCTCGCTCGACGCCGGCGAGGTGGTGGGCCTGCTCGGCCCCAACGGCGCCGGCAAGACCACCTGCTTCTACATGATCGTCGGCCTGGTCGCCGCCGACGCCGGGCGCATCGTGCTCGATGGCCGCGACATCACCGCCGAGCCGATGTACACCCGCGCCCGCCTGGGCGTGGGCTACCTGCCGCAGGAACCCTCGGTGTTCCGCAAGCTCACCGTGGCTGACAACATCCGCCTGGTGCTGGAGCTGCGCGAGGACCTCAAGGACGGCGACGCGCTGGAAGCCGAGCTGTCCTCGCTGCTGGACGAGCTGCAGATCGGCCACGTCGCCGACCAGCTCGGCGCCAGCCTGTCCGGCGGCGAGCGCCGGCGCTGCGAGATCGCCCGCGCCCTGGCCGCCAGGCCGCGGCTGATGCTGCTGGACGAGCCGTTCGCCGGCGTCGACCCGATCTCGGTCGGCGAGATCCAGCGCATCGTCACCCACCTCAAGAACCGCGGCATCGGCGTGCTGATCACCGACCACAACGTGCGCGAGACCTTGGGAATCTGCGACCGTGCGTATATCCTCGCCGAGGGACGCGTTCTGGCGCAGGGGGCCCCGGACGCACTGCTGGCCAACCCGGACGTGCGCCGGGTCTACCTCGGGGACACCTTCCGCCTCTGACCCCCTGGCCCGGCAGCCCCAGGCTTCCTTTCTGGCAGGGACATGAAGGCACGGCTGCAGACATCGCTGGGACAGAGCCTGGTCATGACGCCGCAGCTGCGCCAGGCCATCCGCCTGTTGCAGATGTCCACGGTGGAGCTGCAGGCCGAGGTCGCCGAGGCGATCGAGACCAATCCCCTGCTGGAGTGGGCCGACGAGGCCTACCAGGAGCCGGTCGCCGCGGGCGACGGCGACGGCGCGGCTGCCGCGCCCTCGGACGATGTCCCGCCCGAGGGCGAGGACTGGGCGCCGGACGAGCCCGCCTGGCAGGCATCCGGCGGCGGCTACGACGAGGACTGCGACGACGCGGCCGAGCGCATGGCCGGGACCGAGACCCTGGCCGACCACCTGCTGTGGCAGCTGCACCTGTCGCCGCTGTCGGCGCGCGACCGCCGCATCGGCGCCATGCTGATCGACGCCCTGGACGAGGACGGCTACCTGCGCGAACCGCTGGCGTCCATCGCCGAGGCGCTGCTGCCGGAAACCCGCGCCAGCGAGGAGGAGATCCTCACCGTGCTGCACCAGCTGCAGCGCTTCGATCCGCCCGGAGTGGGCGCGCGCGACCTTGGCGAGTGCCTGCGCCTGCAGCTGGAAGTCCTGCCCGAATGCACCCCCGGCCGCGCCCTGGCCCTGCGCATCGTCGCCGCGCCGCTGGAGCGGCTGCCGAAGATCGGCACCGAGGGCCTGGCCCAGGAACTGCGCGCGCCGCCGTGCGACGTGGAGCAGGCGGTGCAGCTGGTGCGCTCGCTGGACCCGCGTCCGGGCAAGCGCATGGCCGAACTGGAACACGACAGCTACGTCGTGCCCGACTGCATCATCTGGCGCCAGCGCGGGGTGTGGAAGGCGGCGCTGTCGCGGCAGGCGCAGCCGAAGGTCGCCATCCACCGCGGCTACGAACAGCTGATCCGGCGCTGCGGCGACAGCGACGCCGGCTACCTGCGCGGCCAGCTGCAGGAAGCGCGCTGGCTGCTCAAGAGCCTGGAGGCGCGCGGCGAGACCCTGCTGAAGGTCGTGCGCTGCCTGCTGCGCCAGCAGGCCGGGTTCCTGGAGTTCGGCGAACAGGCGCTGCGTCCGCTGACCCTGCGCGAGGTCGCCGCCGAGCTCGGCCTGCACGAATCCACCGTCTCCCGCGCCATCGCCCGCAAGTACGTGCGCACCCCGCGCGGCACCCTGCCGCTGAAGGCGTTCTTCGCCTCCGGCATCGACACCGACGGCGGCGGCGAGGCCTCCAGCACCGCGATCCAGGCCATGATCCGCCGCCTGATCGACGACGAGAACCCGCGCAAGCCGCTTTCCGACGCCAAGCTGGCCGACCTGCTCAAGCAGTCGGGCGTGCCGGTGGCGCGGCGCACGGTGGCGAAGTATCGTGAGCTCATGAACATTCCGGCGTCGCACGAGCGGGTCCGCATCGGCTAGGCGCGTGACCGGCATCGTGCGGGGCCGCCCACAGCGGCAACCACAAAGGAGGTTCACGATGCGCATCGAAACGTACGGCCAGCAGCTGGAGATCACCCCGGCCCTGCGCGATTACGTGGAGGAGAAGCTGCGTCGGCTCGACCGGCATTTCGACCAGCCGATCGCCGCCCGCGTGCAGCTCGGCCTGCGCAAGCCCTCCCACCGCGCGGCCGCGGACCTCTCCGTCCCGGGCCGTACCCTGCACGCCGAGGCCGAGGCCCAGACCATGTACGCGGCCATCGACCTGCTGGCGGACAAGCTGGACCGCCAGATCCTCAAGCACAAGGAAAAGAACCAGGACTACCAGGCGCCCCGCGTCCTCCCGGACGTCGGCTGACCCGCCCCCGCCGCCCGGCCGGCACCCGCCCGGCCGGGACGCGCGAGCCCGTTTGGGCGACAATCACGCGACCCCTGCCAGAAGGACCCGGGCCGCATGAGGAATGCCAGCATCACCGCACGCGAACTGTTCGAGCAGCAGCAGGACAAGTTGTCGCTGCGCTGGCTGGCCGGCCAGAAGGGCGGGTCCCGCGAGATCGACTCCGGCGACACCAATTCCCGCCGCCCCTCGCTGGCCGGCTACCTCAATGCCATCTACCCCAACAAGGTGCAGATCCTCGGCAGCGAGGAACTGGCCTGGCTCGACTCGCTGGACTCGCGCCAGCGCTGGGAAACCATCGAGAAGATCATCCAGGCCCGGCCGCTGGCGCTGGTGATCAGCAAGAACCAGTCCTGCCCCGAGGACCTGCGCGCGGCCGCCGAGGAGACCGATACCCCGCTGTGGGTCTCGCCGCGGCGCGGCCACGAGCTGCTCAACCACCTCTCCTACCACCTGGCCCGTACCCTCGCCCCGCGCGTGACCCTGCACGGGGTGTTCATGGAGATCTATTCCATCGGCGTGCTGATCACCGGCGAGGCCGGCTCGGGCAAGAGCGAGCTGGCGCTGGAACTGCTCAGCCGCGGCCACCGCCTGGTCGCCGACGACGCCCCCGAATTCACCCAGATCGCCCCGGACGTGCTCGACGGCACCTGCCCGGAGCTGTTGCAGGACCTGCTGGAGGTGCGCGGCCTGGGCGTGCTCAACGTGCGCGAGATGTTCGGCGACACCGCGGTCAAGAAGAACAAGTACCTGCGCCTGATCGTGCACCTGACCCGGCCGATGACCGAGCCCTCGCCGCACGGCTACGAGCGCCTGACCGGCGACTCCGGCACCCGCCACGTGCTGGACCTGGACGTGCCGCTGATCACCCTGCCGGTGATGCCCGGCCGCAACCTGGCCGTGCTCACCGAGGCGGCGACCCGCCTGCACATCCTGCGCACCAAGGGCATCGACCCGGCGGCGATGTTCATCGCCCGGCACAGCAACCTGCTGGAGCGCCGCGGCTCATGACCACCACCACCCGCCCCACCCTGGTGATCGTCAGCGGCCTGTCCGGCTCGGGCAAGTCGGTGGCGCTGAAGACCTTCGAGGACCTGGACTACTACTGCGTCGACAACCTGCCGCTGGAGCTGCTGCCGGCCTTCGTCGGCTCGCTGGTGCGCGAGGACGGCCTGCCCGAGCGCATGGCCGTGGGCATCGACGTGCGCAGCCGCAAGGACGACCTCGGCCGCCTGGCCGAGTGGCGCGCCGCGGCCGGGTCGCTGGGCGTGGACGCGCGCCTGCTGTTCTTCGAGGCCGAGGACCACATCCTGCTGCGGCGCTACGCCGACACCCGCCGCCGCCACCCGCTCAGCCGCCTGGGCCTGTCGCTGCCGGAGGCGATCGCGCGCGAGCGCCAGATCATCGCCCCGCTGCGGCGCGAGGCCGACGCGGTGATCGACACCAGCCACCTCAACGTGCACCAGCTGCGGCGCCAGGTCATCACCGGCTTCGCCCTGGAGCACAGCCCGGGCCTGTCCCTGCTGTTCGAGTCCTTCGCCTACAAGCGCGGGGTGCCGGAGGAGGCGGACTTCGTGTTCGATGCCCGGGTCCTGCCCAACCCGCACTGGGAGCCGGAGCTGCGCCCGCTGACCGGCCGCGACCAGCGCGTGCGCGACTACCTGGATGCCCAGCCGGAGGTGGACGCCTACGCCCGCCAGGTGGCGGAGTTCCTGGACACCTGGCTGCCGCGCCTGCGCAACGACACCCGCGCCTACGTGACCGTGGCCTTCGGCTGCACCGGCGGCAAGCACCGCTCGGTGTACCTGGCCGAGCGCCTGGCCGCCCACGCCCGCGAACAGGGCTGGAACGAGGTCGCCACCTACCCCCGCGAGCAGGACTGAGCCCCCGCCGCTGCCGCCGGCGGCACCGCCGCGCGGAAAGGCGCGACGGCGGTCGGGGTGCTCTGTTAACTTCCCGCCATGGCATGTGGCATCCTCCTGATCACCCATCCCGGCGTCGGTAGCGCCCTCCTGGCCGTGGCCACGGCCCTGCTGCGCAAGCTGCCGTTGAAGGCGGAAGCCTTCGAGGTCCCGTTCGACGCCGACCCCGACCAGCTCCTGCCGGCCGCCTCCGCGGCGCTGCGGCGGGTCGACGGGGGCGACGGCGTGCTGGTCCTGACCGACCTGTACGGCGCCAGCCCCAGCAACCTCGCCGCCCAGGTGGCAAGGCTCGGCACGCCGGTCCGTCGGGTCTCGGCGCTGAGCCTGCCAATGCTGCTGCGGGTCATGAACTATCCGGAACAGGGACTGGACGAACTGCCCGCCACCGCGGCGGCGGGCGCGCGCAATGGAGCGATCATCGACGATGCTTGAACGTGAACTCACCGTGTCCAACCGCCTGGGCCTGCATGCCCGGGCCACCGCCAAGCTGGTCCAGGCGCTGGCACCCTTCCGCTGCGCCGTGACCCTGCAGGCGAAGGGACGCGAGGTCAACGCCAAGAGCATCATGGGGGTGATGCTGCTGGCCGCCGGCCAGGGCACCCCGGTCCCCGTGCGCACCGACGGGGTCGACGAGGCCGAGGCGATGCAGGCCGTGGTCGATCTGTTCGAGAACCGGTTCGACGAGGACGCCTGAGCCATGCGCGGGCCGGGCCGCCAGCACGCGTCGCCGCGCCCGTCCAGGGGGACGCCCGGATGAGGCTGGCCTTCGCCGGGCATGGCGCTTCCCGCGGCCTGGCCCTGGGCCGGGCCCGGGTCCGCCTCCCGCACGCGCTGGAGGTGACCGAGCAGCGGCTGCCGGCCTCGCGGGTCAAGGAGGAGGCCGCGCGCCTGCACGGGGCCCTGGAGGCCACCCGTGCCGAGATGCGCACCCTGCGCGAGAAGCTGCAGGGCGCGCTGTCGAAGGAAGCCATCGAATTCATCGACCTGCACGCGCTGCTGCTGGACGACCCGGAGCTGGTGCAGGCGCTGGAGGCCCTGATCCAGCAGGAACGCTATTCGGCCGGCTACGCCCTGCGCGTGCAGCGCGACCGCCTGGCCGCGGTGTTCCAGTCCATGGACGACCCCTACCTGCGGGCCCGCCTGGACGACCTGGACCACATCATCGGCCGGGTCAACGCCCACCTGCACAAGCACGACCCGCTGCCGCGCGGCACCGCCGGCGAGGTCCTGGTGTGCGAGAACGTGGCCCCGTCCGAGCTGGCCCAGCTGCAGGCCCAGGGCGTGGTGGCGATCGTCTCCGCCGGCGGCAGCCCGCTGTCGCACACCGCCATCCTCGCCCGCAGCCTGCACATGCCGCTGGTGGTCGGCGCGGCCGAGGCGCTGTCGCGGATCAACGATGGCGACGTGCTGATGGTCGACGGCGAGAGCGGCCAGCTGGTGCTGGACCCGGACGCCGCCGACCTGCGCCGCTACCGCGAGCTGCAGCAGCGCGAACAGCGCGAGCGGCGCGACCTGGAGCGGCTGCGCAGCAAGCCCACCCGCACCCGCGACGGGGTCGACATCGCCCTGTACGCCAATGCCGAGTCGCGCGAGGACGTGGCCCGCGCCCACGCGCTCGGCGCGGCCGGCGTGGGCCTGTACCGCACCGAGTTCCTGTTCCTGCAGGACCGCGAGTCGCCGGGCGAGGAAGAGCAGTACCTGGCCTACCGCGACGCGGTCCTGGCCATGGGGGGGCGCCCGGTCACCTTCCGCACGCTGGACCTGGGCGCGGACAAGGCCGACCGCGCCGGCCTGGCCCTGGCCAACGAGGCCAACCCGGCGCTGGGCGTGCGCGGCGTGCGCCTGTCGCTGCTGTACGACGCGGTGTTCGACACCCAGCTGCGCGCCATCGTCCGCGCCTCGGCCTACGGCCCGGTGCGGGTGCTGGTGCCGATGGTCTCCTGCCGCGAGGAAATGCTGATCGTGCGCCGCCGCCTGCGCCGCGCGGTGGCCGCGGTGCGCCGCCGCGGCATCGCCGCGGAGGTGCCGCCGCTGGGGGCGATGATCGAGGTGCCGGCCGCGGCGATCGGCGTGCACGGCCTGGCCGACGCGGTCGACTTCCTCTCGGTGGGCACCAACGACCTGGTGCAGTACCTGCTGGCGGTGGACCGCAACAACGACGCCCTCGGCGACCTGTACTCGCCGCTGCACCCGGGCGTGCTGCGCCTGCTTGCGCACGTGCTGCGCGCCGGCGCCGAGCACCGCATGCCGGTGGCCGTGTGCGGCGAGATGGCCGGCGACCCGCGCCTGGCACCGCTGCTGCTGGCCCTGGGCCTGCGCGAGTTCAGCCTGCATCCGGCCGGCCTGCTGGAACTGCGCCGCACCATCCGCGAATGCGACCTGGCACGGCTGCAGGAACGCGCCCCGCGCCTGCTGCAGGCGCGCGACCGGCGCGGCATCGAGCGCTGGCTGGAATCGGCCTGACCCTATCCAAACGCGACGGGCGCGGGGGATAATGCCTGCCATGAACGCCTGACCTGCCGCGCGCCTCCCGTTGCGGCATCGCCCCCAACCCGGAGCCGCGCATGGCCGAAGCCGTCCGCCACGACAAGACCGCGCGCCAGCTGCGCCTGCTGTCCGACGCGCTGGACAGCGGCCGGCTCGGCCCGGTGCGGCGGCTGGTCAACACCCTCTCCCCCGCCGAGATCGGCAACCTGCTGGAATCGCTGCCGCCGGGCAAGCGCGAGGTGGTGTGGGGCCTGGTCGACGCCGAGGACGACGGCGAGGTGCTGCTGCACGTCGGCGACGAGGTGCGCGAGAGCCTGATCGCCGACATGGACCCGGACGAGCTGGTCGCGGCGGTCGAGGACCTGGACATCGACGACCTGGCCGACCTGGTCGAGGACCTGCCGGACACGGTGATCGACGAGGTCCTCAAGTCGATGGACCGCGAGAACCGGGAACGGCTGGAGCAGGTGCTGTCCTACCCGGAGGACACCGCCGGCCGCCTGATGAACCCGGATGTGGTCACCGTGCGCGCCGACGTCAACGTCGACGTGGTCCTGCGCTACCTGCGCCTGCGCGGCGAGCTGCCCGACCACACCGACCACCTGTACGTGGTCAGCCGCCGCCACCAGTACCTGGGCCGGGTTTCGCTGGCCGCGCTGGTGACCCACGAGGACTCCACCCCGATCAACCGCCTGATCGACGACGAGCAGCCGGCGATCGACGTGGGCGAGAGCGCCCAGGAAGTGGCGCGCCGCTTCTCCGACCACGACTGGGTTTCGGCCCCGGTGGTGGACGAGAACAACATCCTGCTCGGCCGCATCACCATCGACGACGTGGTCGACATCATCCGCGAGCAGGCCGAGCACCAGGCGCTGGGCGCCGCCGGCCTGGACGAGGACGAGGACCTGTTCTCGCCGGTCAAGCGCGCCGTGCGCGGCCGCGTGGTGTGGCTGGGCATCAACCTGTTCACCGCCTTCATGGCCGCCGGCGTGATCGGCCAGTTCGAGGCCACCCTGGAGAAGGTGGTGGCACTGGCGGTGCTGATGCCGATCGTGGCCGGCATCGGCGGCAACGCCGCGGTGCAGGTGCTGACCCTGATGGTGCGCGGCCTGGCTCTGGGCCAGGTGGGCTCGAGCAACGCCGGCATCCTGATGTGGAAGGAGATCCGCGTCGCCCTGATCAACGGCGTGCTGATCGGCGGCATCGTCGGCCTGATCGCGCTGCTGTGGTTCGGCGACCCGGTGCTGTCGCTGGTGATCGCCCTGGCCCTGGTGATCAACTTCTGCGCCGCCGCCAGTGCCGGCGTGCTGCTGCCGCTGCTGCTGCGGCGGATGAACATCGACCCGGCGGTAGCCGGCACCGTGGTGGTCACCGCGGTCACCGACGTGATGGGCTTCTTCTGCTTCCTCGGCCTGGCCACGGCGATCCTGCTGCACTGAACGCCCCGGCCAGGCCGGCGCCAGCCACGAAGCCACGGTTGCCCGGGTACCGGTCGGGCCCGGCTCTGCATTCCTTCCCCGCTTCGTGCCGCCTGCGGCAGCGCGCCCCGGCCGCAGCCGCGTTCCCGCCCGGCCAACACCGCCTGCGCCACCCCACGGCACGCCGCGCGGACCGTTTGCCGCCCGCCCAGCCGCGCGGTGCGTGCCGACAGCACGCCACAAGGCTTTCCTACAGCCGGCGCCGGCAGCGCCCGATTACGCGCGCCCGCGCAACGCGGGAAGCTGCGGTCCCCGCGGACCACCGCCCTGCCCATGCGCCTGCTGCTGCTCGCCCTGCTCTGCCTGCTGCCTGCCGCCACGTTGCCGGCGGCCCCGGCCACGCCCGCGCCGATGCTGGCCTCGACCTGGCGCGGCGACCAGCCGGTGCACGCCTTCCTGGTCAGCGAGAAGCTGGACGGCGTGCGTGCGCGCTGGGACGGGCGCCGGCTATGGACCCGCGGTGGCGCGCCAGTCCCCGCGCCCGCGGGGTTCACCCGCGGCTGGCCGGCCGAGCCCATGGATGGCGAACTGTGGCTGGGCCGCGGCCGCTTCGACGAGCTCAGCGCCCTGGTCCGCCGCGTCGGCGGCACCGCCGCGGACTGGCAGGGCGTGCGCTTCATGCTGTTCGACCTGCCCGCGCACCCCGGGCCGTTCGCGCAACGGCTGCAGCGCATGCGCGAGCTGGTGGCCGCCGCGCGCAGCCCGACCCTGGCCCTGGTTGAACAGCGCCGGTTCGATTCGGCCGCGGCGCTGGACGCGGAACTGGCGCGGGTGGTCGCCGCCGGCGGCGAAGGCCTGGTCCTGCATCGGGCCGACGGCCTGTACCGATCCGGACGCAGCGACACCCTGTTCAAGTACAAGCCACACGAAGACGCCGAGGCCCAGGTCCTCGCCCACCTCCCCGGCAAGGGCCGCCACCACGGCCGCATGGGCGCGCTGCTGGTGCGCACCGCCGACGGCCGCCAGTTCCGCATCGGCAGCGGCTTCAGCGACGCCCAGCGCGAGGCCCCGCCTCCGGTGGGCAGCTGGGTCACCTACCGCTACAGCGGCCTGACCGGCAACGGCCTGCCTCGCTTCCCCCGCTTCCTGCGCATCCGCCACGAACTGCCGCCGCCGGAGTCGGGCCGGCCAGCCGCCGCCACGCGCTGATCGTCCTTGCCCGCTGGCCGCGCCACCCGGAGCGGCGGCGCCCCCCTGCGCCCCGGCCGTCCGGTCGTGCCCTGGCAGTCCCCCTTGGCACCTGGCCAGGCGCGTTGGCGCTCCTGGCTCTTCCCCGCCGCGCCCTCGGGCCGCCCCCTTGCTGCTGGCGCCGCCTGCGCTCCCTCCCCCGGGCTCCCTTCTGCCGGGCTCCCCTCCGCCTTGCGTGCCAACCCCGGCAGCCCCTGCACCTGCCGCACCGCATCCGGTCGCTGTCACGGGCGGTGGCGCCCCGCAGACGCCCACGGCGAGGCGCCCGGAGCGCCCCGCACCAATGTGGCCGTTGTCCCATTTCACGCAATCGACAGAAACCTGAATACGGAATTGTGCACTGCGTCCTCCAGAGCCGCCGGTCCGCGCCGACCCAAGCGGTGCAGCCCGCAATCCCCCCGGTCCGCGCGGCTGCACTGTCGCCGCCGCCCGCTCGCGCAAGCAGCAGCTCCTCCCCCGGGCGGCGGCGGCGACAGGCCGGAACCGCAAGCGTGAGGTAGCAAGTGTCCAAGCTGCAGCGTGCCCCGCTCACCGTGTCCCTGGCCCTGTCGGCCTGCGGTGGCGGCGGTGGAACCAAGTCCAACCCGCCGGCTGCCCCCGAGCCGGCACGACCCGCCCCGTCGCAGCCGTCCCAGCCCAGCCAGCCGGCCACGCCGGCGTAGCCGGACCCGCTGCCGGGCACCGACTGCAGCAGCGCGGGCTCGGCCCAGTCCTGCCACTACCGCTACAAGGGCGTGCAGGACAACCTGCTGGTGCCCACCGGCGCGCTCGCCGCGCACGAGGCCGGCCTGACCGGCAAGGGCGTCAAGGTCGGCCTGCTCGACGGCCAGCACGAAGTGGCCTACGCCCCCCTCGACGGCCGCGTGGCCTGGTACCGCGACTACACCGGCAAGAGCGAATACGACAGCTACGGCCACGGCGCGGTCGTGGCCGCGGCCCTCGCCGGCCGCGCGGTCAGCGGCTTCGGCGGCGGCGTCGCCCCGGAAGCGGAGCTGTACTGGGGCGTCACCTGCTACAACAACTGGTGCACCGCGGACATGGCGCGCGACGCCATCGCCGACATGGGCAGCCGCGGCGTGCGCCTGTACAACTGGTCGGTGGGCACCACCGCCACCGACGAGGACAACCTGCGCCGCCAGGCCGAGGGCTACGCGCAGTGGCTGCGCGGCGTGATCGACGTGGACGGCCTGCTGGTCGCGGCGGCCGGCAACGACTCCAGCCCCGAGCCGTCCACCACTTCGCTGATGCCGCGCTTCATGCAGGAATGGAACAGGCACCTGCTGGTGGTGGCAGCGGTGGACCTCGACAAGAGCGGCAAGGCCACCGGCCTGGCCGACTACAGCAACGCCTGCGGCAGCGCCGCCTCCTGGTGCCTGGTGGCCCCGGGCCTGGTCGCGGTGCCGGGCGTGGACGGCACCCAGTTCAAGGGCCGCGCCTCGGGCACCTCGCTGGCCGCCCCGGCGGTCACCGGCACGACGGCGATGGTGTGGCAGGCGTTCCCGTGGATGAGCGCCAGCAACGTGCAGCAGACCATCCTGACCACGGCCACCGACCTGGGCCAGCCGGGCGTCGACGCGGTGTACGGCTGGGGCCTGCTCAACGCCAACAAGGCCGTGCGCGGCCCCGGCGCGTTCACCGACACCTTCACCGCCCACGTCCCCTCCGGCAGCTACGCCTTCGCCAACGACATCGGCGGCAGCGGCGGCCTGACCAAGACCGGCGCCGGCAGCCTGTGGCTGACCGGCCAGAACAGCTACACCGGCCTGACCCACGTCCAGGGCGGCCATCTGGGCATGCCCCGCGGCACCGCCGGCAGCGTGCGCGTCGGCAACGGCGCGGTGTTCCAGGGCGCCGGACGGATCGGCGGCGACTTCACCGCCAGCCCCCAGGCCACCACCGCCATCGCCATCGGCGAGCCGCTGCAAGTGCAGGGCCAGGCCAACCTCGCCGGCACCCTGCACCTGCTGGCGCCGGCCCCGGGCTACCCGGTGGGCAGCAGCGAGCGCCTGATGGGTTACCGCTCGCATACCGGCGCGTTCTCCGCAGTCACCTACGGCAGCGGCTTCTTCTACACCGCCCAGCTGGACTACGGCAGCAACAGCCTGGACGCGAGGCTGGAGCGCACCAGCGCCGCCAGCACCGCCAGCGCGCTGGGCGCGCCGCAGGCAGTGGTGGACGGCGCGCGCATGGCCGACGGCCTGCTCGACCACACCGCCGGCCTGCAGCCGGGTGGCGGCAACGACGCCCTGATCGACCTGGTCGGCAAGCTGGCCAGCGTGCCCACGCCCGCCGAGGCCGAGGCCTCGCTGGCCAGCCTGGCCGCCGAGGTGCACGGCACCGCGCGCGCGGTGGCGGTGCAGCAGGCCGTGGCCGCCACCCAGCGCCTGGCCGACCGCGTGGCCCTGCTGGAACCGGAAGCCGCCGGCTTCTGGGGCAGCGCCACTGCCCAGGCGGGCGCATTCGAGCGGCCCGGCTTTGCCGATGCCGACTGGCACGCCACCGGCTTCACCGCCGGCGTGGACCACGCCTTCGGCCCGCTGCTGGCCGGCGCCGCGCTCAACAGCGGGCGCAGCCGTGCCGACCTGGACGCGATCGGCGGCGGCTTCGATGCCGATTCCGCCGGCCTGGACCTGTACGCGCGCCTGGCCACCGAAAGCGGCTACCTGTCCGCCAGCCTGGGCTACGAGCGCGCCTCGGTGGATACCCACCGCACGGTACTCGTCGGCGACCAGGCCATGGCCGTGTCCGGCGGCCACACCGATACCACCCTCAGCGCGCGCCTGGAGGCCGGGCGCGAGGTCTATGCCGGCGTGACCCCGTTCGTCGCTGCCGGCTGGATCCGCCACCGCCAGGGCGCGCTGCACGAGGCCGGCGGACAGGGCCTGGAACTGCGCGCCGACGCGGATGCCAGCGAAGTCCGCTACGGCGAGCTGGGCCTGCGCCTGCGCCTGGTCCGCGACCGCCTGTCGCTGCACGGGCTGGCCGCCGGGCGCTGGCTGTCCGGCGACACCGATGCCGGCTTCCCGGCCTGGTTCGCCGAAGCCCCCGGGGTGCTGGTCCCGGTCAGCGGGCAGCAGGTGCCGGAACACGGCGCGCGCGCGGCCGCCGGACTGGACTACGCCCGCTCGGCGCGCTCGCACTGGAGCCTGGACGTGGGCGCCGACCACGGTGCCGGCCACGCCGACGACGTGTACATCAGCGCCGGCTACCGCCGCGCCTTCTGAGCCCGGTCCCGACGCCGCCGGCACGGCCCCGCTCCGGTGGGGCCGTGCCGTTTCCGGGAGTGCAGGCGTCGCAGCGCTCACTGCGGCTTGCTCCGCCGGCGTCCACAATGGATGCCCGCCGCGGAGGAGCACCGATGCATCCGTACCGTTTACTCTGGCTGCTTGTCCTGCTTGCCTGCCTGCCCGTGAGTGCCTGCCAGACCCCGCCATCGCTGCCGGACACCGGCGGCTTCGTCCAGCGCGAGCTGGAGTTCGAGGGACGCGTCCACCGCTACGCGGTGTTCGTGCCGGCCGCGGCACGCCGCGGCGGACCGCTGCCGGTGGTGCTGTTCCTGCACGGTTCCGGCGAGCGCGGCGAGGACGGCCAGGCCCAGACCACGGCCGGCCTGGGCCCGTACCTGCGCCGCCATGCCGGCACCTTCCCGGCCCTGGTGGTGATGCCGCAGGTGCGCCGGGGCGAGGAATGGACCGGCGCCAACGCGCGCATGGCACTGGCGGCGCTGGACGCGGCCAGCGCCGAGTTCGGCGGCGACCCGGCGCGCACCTACGCCACCGGCATGTCGATGGGCGGCTATGGCACCTGGGAAGTCGCCCTGCTGGCACCTGACCGCTTCGCCGCGCTGGTGCCGGTGTGCGCCGGCGTGCTCGCGCCGCGCGCAGTGCGCCCTACCCTTTACGTCACGCCCGTGGCCGGCGAGCCCGACCCGCATGCGGCACTGGTGCAGCGCCTGCGCCACCTGCCGGTATGGATGTTCCATGGCGCGCGCGACGACGTGGTGCTGCCGCACGACACCCGTCGCGTGTACCAGCTCGCGCGCCAGGCCGGCGCGGATTTCCGCTATACCGAATACCCCGAAGGCAACCACAATGCCTGGGACGCGACCTATGCCGATCCCGCGATGTGGGACTGGCTGTTCGCCCAGCGCCTGCCCCCCGACCGGACTCCACCGTGACCCTGCTGATCGACGACTACTTCCAGCCCGGCTGGCGCGAGCGCGCGGTCGTCTGCGCCGCCTGCGAATGGGAGGGCGACAGCCGCGCCATGGTGCTGGAGCCGCACGAGGACCTCAGCGAGTACCTGTGCCCGCGCTGCGAGGACATCGTGCTGGTGGTGCGGCATCCGGACCTGGAGCAGGTGCGGGCGGCGGCCGCCGCCGGGCACCCGGAGGCGCTGGAGCAGCTGGCGCTGCTGCAGGAATACCTGGCGCAGAAGCGGGACTGAAGCCGGCCGCCTCCCGGTGCCGGCCACGCCCGGGGCTACATGGATGAAGGGCGCCCGCCTCGCGGCGGACGCCCCTCGCGTACCGGCAGCCCTGGCTGCCGCGCCGGCTCAGCCGCGCAGGCGCGCGATCAGCGCCGCGGTCACCGGGTCGGAGGCCTGGCTCTCGCCGCGCAGCGCCGGCAGCAGGGTATTGGCCACCTGCTTGCCCAGCTCCACGCCGAACTGGTCGAAGGCGTTGATGCCCCAGGCCACCGACTGCACGTACACGCTGTGCTCGTACATGGCCAGCAGCGCGCCCAGCGAACGCGGAGTCAGCGACTCCAGCAGGATGGTGGTGCTGGGGCGGTTGCCCGGGTAGGCGCGGTGCGGATCCTCGCTGGACTGGCCGTTGGCCAGGGCCTCGGTCTGCGCCAGCAGGTTGGACAGCAGCGCCTCGTGGTTCTGCGCGTACGGGTCGTCGTTGCGCACGGTGCCGATGAAATCGGCCGGGACGATGCCGGTGCCCTGGTGCAGGGCCTGGAAGAAGCTGTGCTGCACGTCGGTGCCGGCGCCGCCCCACCACACCGGAACGGTGTCGCCATCGACCGGGCTGCCGTCGACCTTGACCCGCTTGCCCAGCGATTCCATCACCAGCTGCTGCAGGTAGGCCGGCAGCAGGGCCAGGCGCTGGTCGTAGGTCAGCACCGCGTGCGAGGCCAGGCCCAGCGCATTGCGGTTCCACACCGCGGTCAGGCCGTGGCGCACGGCGAGGTTGGCTTCCAGCGGCGCTTCCAGCACGTGGCGGTCGAACTCGGCCGCGCCGGCCAGCAGCTGGTCGAAGGCTTCGGTGCCGATCGCCAGCGCGATCGGGAAGCCGACCGCCGACCACAGCGAGTAGCGGCCACCGACCCAGTCCCACATCGGCAGCACCCGCTCGGCGGCGATGTCGAACGCCTTGGCGGCGCGCTCGGGGTTGGCGCTGACCGCGTAGATGCGCCCGCTGCCGTCCAGCCAGTCGCGCACGATGGCGCCGTTGAGCAGGGTTTCCTGGGTGCCGAAGGTCTTGGAGATGAACACCGCCGCGGTGCGCTTCGGGTCCAGCGGTGCCAGCACGCGCTGCGCGGCGGCGCCGTCGACGTTGGAGATGAAGTGCACGCGGAAGCGGCCCGGCAGCGCGCCGCGCAGGGCGTCGGCCACCAGGCGCGGCCCCAGGTCCGAGCCGCCGATGCCGACGCTGACGATGTCGGTGACCTCGCTGGCCTCCAGCTCGCGCACCAGCGCGTACATGCGCTGGCGCACCGCGGCCGCCGTCTCGTACGCCTCGCGCGCCACCGGCGCCTGCGACAGGTCGCCGCGCAGCGCGGTGTGCAGCACCGAGCGGCCCTCGGTCAGGTTGATCTTCTCGCCGTCGAACAGGCGCCGGAACGCGACCGGCAGCTCGAGCTGGCGACCCAGCTGCAGCAGCGCGTCCCAGGCCGCGGCGTCGTAGCGCTGGCGGGCGAAGGTCGCGTACAGCGGCCCGACCTGCAGCGCGTGGGCCTCCACCCGCCCCGGTTCGTCTTTCAGCAGCCCGGCGATGCTGGCGCCGGAAAGACGCGCGGCGTGGGACTGGAGGGTGTCGAGACCGGGGACGGATGTCGTCATCAGGCAGCCTGCTTGGGGATGGAGTGGTTGGTATGGGTGATGCGGTTCTGGCCGTCCACGTACACCAGCTTCGGCTGGAACGCGTCGGCCTCGGCGGCGTCCATCGACGCGAACGCGGCGATGATCACCAGGTCGCCCACCTGCACGTGGCGCGCGGCGCCGCCGTTGAGCGAGATGATGCCGCTGCCCTCGTCGGCGCGGATGGCGTAGGTGGTGAAGCGCGCGCCGTTGGTCACGTCCCACACGTGCACCTGCTCGAACTCGCGGATGCCGGTGGCGTCCAGCAGCAGGCCGTCGATCGCCACCGAGCCCTCGTAGTTGAGCTCGGAGTGGGTGACGGTCGCGCGGTGGATCTTGGCTTTGAGCAGGGTCAGGTGCATGGGGGGACTCCGGGTCTTGGATGGTAGCAATGCCCGCGGCGGCGGTGCGACCACGGGCAAGCGGCGCATGCGGGACAGGCCGTTGCATGCGAAACGTAGGTTGGCCGCGGGCCGGGCGGCCCGCCGGCTCAGAACTCGAGGTTGTCGATCAGGCGGGTGCTGCCCAGGCGCGCGGCGACCAGCGCCACCCGTGGGCCTGCCTCGCCCTCGGCCGGTTCGGACAGGTCCGGCCGGCGCAGCACGGCGTAGTCGACCTCGAACCCGGCCTGCACCAGGGCGGCGCGGCCATCGGCCTCCACCCGGGCACGCGGGGTGCCGGCCAGGTGGGCGTCGCGCATCGCGCACAGCACGCGGTGGATGGTGGCCGCGCGCGGCCGCTCCTCCGGCCCCAGGTACTGGTTGCGCGAGCTCATCGCCAGGCCGTCGGCCTCGCGCACGATCGGGCCGCCGACGATCTCGATCGGGAACTGCAGGTCGGCCACCAGCTGCCGGATCACCGCCAGCTGCTGGTAGTCCTTGCGCCCGAACGCGGCCACGTCCGGCTGCACCTGGTTGAACAGGCGGCTGACCACGGTGCACACGCCGTCGAAGTGCCCGGGGCGGCACTCGCCCTCCAGCACCTGGCTCACGCCCGGCACGTGCACCTTCGAGGCCAGCTCCACGCCGAACGGATACATCGACTCGACCGTCGGCAGCCACAGCACGTCGCAGCCGGCGGCCTCCAGGCCTTCGGTGTCGGCGTCGGGCGTGCGCGGGTAGCGGGTGAAGTCCTCGTTGGGCCCGAACTGGGTCGGATTGACGAACACGCTGGAGACCACGCGGTCCACGTACTGGCGGACCAGCCGCACCAGCGAGAAGTGGCCGGCGTGCAGGTTGCCCATGGTGGGCACGAAGCCCACGCGCAGGCCCTCGCGCTTCCAGCCGCGCACGCGTTCGCGCAGCGCGTCCAGTTCGGTAATGGTTTCGATCATCGGTACTGCCAGGAAGAGGGGGAAAGGCTCAGGCGTAGGCGTGCGCGGCGTCGGGGAAGCTGCCGTCGCGCACGGCCTCGGCGTAGGCGCGCACGGCGCCGGCCACCGAGCCGCCTTCGGCCAGGAAATCCTTGACGAAGCGCGGGCGGCGGTGGCCGCTGTCCAGCCCGAGGAAGTCGTGCAGCACCAGCACCTGGCCGTCGCAGTGCGGGCCGGCGCCGATGCCGATGGTGGGGATGTCGAGCGAAGCGGTGATCTGCTGCGCCAGCGGGGTCGGCACGCATTCGAGCACCAGCAGCGAGGCGCCGGCCTCCTGCACCGCCAGGGCGTCAGCGCGCAGCCGCGCCGCGGCCTGCTCCTCGCGACCCTGCACCTTGAAGCCGCCGAGCTTGAGCACCGACTGCGGGGTCAGGCCCAGGTGCGCGCACACCGGGATGTCGCGCCCGGCGAGGAAGCGGATCACCTCCAGCTTGGGCCCGGCGCCTTCCAGCTTGACCATCTGCGCGCCGGCCTGCAGCAGCGCCACCGCGGCGTCCAGCGCCCGCTCCGGGGTCGCATCGGACTGGAACGGCAGGTCGCTCAGCAGCAGCGCCTGCTTCAGCGCGCGGGCCACGGCCGCGGTGTGGTAGGCCATGTCGGCCACCGTCACCGGCAGGGTCGAGTCGTGGCCCTGCACCACCATGCCCAGCGAATCGCCGACCAGCACCAGGTCGATCCCGTTCTGGTCCATGACCCGGGCGAAGCCGGCGTCGTACGCGGTCAGCATCGCCAGGCGACGCCCCTGGCGCTTGGCCTCGGCCAGCGCGGGGACGGTCCAGGGCTTTTGCTCGGCATGTACGCTCATTTCGGTATCCGGTTCGGCAAGCCGCGCATTATCGCGCAAAACCCCGCCCTGCCCCGGCTGCCATCGGTCACGCAGCGTCCCGCGGGCGTGGCTTCAGCCCGGCGCCAGCGGTTCCACCCCGCCGGCATCGACCGTGCGCAGGGCCGCGGCGACCGTGCCGTGCCCGGGAATCGGCGCCTCCGGGGCGATCTCCGCCAGCGGCACCAGCACGAAGGCACGCTGGTGCAGGTACGGGTGCGGCACCTGCAGGCCGGGCAGGTCCAATACCTGGTCGCCATACAGCAGCAGGTCCAGGTCGAGCATGCGCGGGCCCCAGCGGGTGGCTTCGCCGCCGCGCACGCGGCCGGCGCGGCGCTCGATGTCCAGCAACCCGGCCAGCAGCTCCGGCGCCGGCAGCGTGGTCTCGAGCACGGCCGCGGCGTTGATGAAGTCCGGCTGGTCGGTGCGCCCCCAGGCGGGGGTGCGGTACAGCCGCGAGGCCGCCAGCAGGCGGGTACCGGGCAAGGCGTCCAGCGCCGGGAAGGCCGCGCGCACGCTGGCGGCGGCCTCGCCCAGGTTCGCGCCCAGGCCGATGCAGGCGCGGACCGGCGTGTTCATTCGGAGGCGGCGGCAGTCCCGCGGCGACGCCGGCGGCGGCGCCGGCGCGGCGCGCCTTCCAGGTCGCCCTCCTCGCCGCCGCCGGCCTCGAGGCTGGCGGCCAGGGCGTCGCCGGAGCTGCACTGGGCCTCGCGCCAGAACTCCACGTCGGCGGCGTGGTTCTCCGAGGCGGCCAGGCGCAGCACCAGGAAGTCGTAGGCAGCGCGGAAGCGCGGGTGCGCCAGCAGCCGGAACACGCGCTTGCGCTGGCGGGTGGAGAAGCGCGACTGCAGCAGCCAGATTTCCTGCATCGGCAGGGAGAAGCGCTTGGGCAGGGCGATGGTCTGCACCTGGTGCAGGGTCACCCGGTCGGCGGCGCGGCGCTGCGCCTCCTCGGCCGGCATGCCCTGCGCCTGCAGCCCGGCCAGGGCGCGGCAGTACGCCGGCCACAGCAGCAGCGCGAACAGGAACGCCGGCGAGACCGGCTCGTCCGCGGCCACGCGGGCGTCGGTACCGGCCAGCCCCTGCAGGACCATCCGCCGCAATGCGCCGCTGCGGTTGGAACGCAGCGCGGCCGCGGTCTCCGGCATCAGCGCCGGCAACAGGCCGTGGCGCTCCAGGCCCTCGAAGCTGGCCACCGCATGCCCGGACAGGAACAACTTGAGCATCTCCTCGAACAAGCGCGCCGGGGCGGCCTCGGCCAGCAGCCCGGCCAGGCGCGGGATCGGCTCGGCGGTGGGCGGGTCGATGGTGAAGCCCAGCTTGGCCGCCAGGCGCACCGCGCGCAGCATGCGCACCGGGTCCTCGCGGTAGCGGGTTTCCGGATCGCCGATCAGGCGCATGCGCCGCGCCAGCACGTCCTCGAAGCCGCCGGTGTAGTCGCGCACCGAGAAATCCTCGATCGCGTAGTACAGGGCGTTGCAGGTGAAGTCGCGGCGGACCGCGTCCTCCTCGATGGTGCCGTAGACGTTGTCGCGGACCAGGCGCCCGTCCTCGATCTCGCGGTCGCCGCTGCCGTCGTCGCTGTTGGCGCGGAAGGTGGCCACCTCGATGATCTCGCGCCCGTACACCACGTGGGCCAGGCGGAAGCGGCGGCCGATCAGGCGGCAGTTGCGGAACAGCTGCTTGACCTGCTCGGGCGTGGCGTCGGTGGCCACGTCGAAGTCCTTGGGGTGCATGCCCAGCAGCAGGTCGCGGACCGCGCCGCCGACCAGGAACGCGCCAAAGCCGGCCTCGCGCAGCCGGTAGAGCACGCGCAGGGCGTTGGGGCTTATGTCCTTGCGTGAGATCGGGTGCTGGTCGCGCGGAACGCTGCGCAGGACAGGTTGCGGGATGGCTTGCGGATCGATGGGAGGGCTTCCGTGGACTTGGCTGGAAAAATTTTTCGCCGGGGGCATTGCCGTCCGGCTGGCGGGTGAATATACTAGCGCGCCTTCGCTGGGAACACCCGCACAACGCTCCCTTCGTCTAGCGGTTAGGACGTGGCCCTCTCAAGGCTAAAACAGGGGTTCGAGTCCCCTAGGGAGCGCCAGCGGTGCCACAGCGAAGCAGACGAAAGACCCCGCCCCGGCGGGGTTTTTTGTTGCCCGCGCACCGTGGCCGGCGCAAGAGGAAGCCCCGCGTTGCGGGGCTTCGTCGTTTCGGGCCGGGGCCCGTGGCTGGGCCGGGATGCCCGGATGGTGCCACTCCATCCGGGCAAGCAACGCTCATCCCTGCATCTGCTCCAGTTCGCGGCCTCGGGTCTCGC
>NZ_ALIP01000024.1:0-3809 GCF_000283075.1 Pseudoxanthomonas sp. GW2 | reverse complement strand
CCCGACCATGCCCGGTTTCCTGCCCCGCCTGTCCGCGCTGCTGCTGCTCCTGTGCCTGCTGGCGGGAGGACTGCCTGCGCAGGCCATGCATGCCCCGGCGCCGTCCGCGGGCGCGGCGCACGCGGACGCCATGCACGGCTGCCACGACGCCGGCGCCACCGCGGCGCCTGCCCACGGCGACCCTGCCATGCCGGCCCCGTCCGCCGGCGACTGCTGCGAGGACGGCGGCTGCGGCGGCACCGGCGGTTGCGGCCTGGCCTGTGCCTGCCCGCTGGCCGCCGCCGCCCCCGCGCCACCGGCCTGTGCCATCGGCAAATCCACCGCCGCCGCGCCGCCGGCTGCTCCGGAATGCGGCGATCCCGGTCGGGTACCCGTGCCACCGCGACGACCTCCCATCGCCTGAAGCCACGCGCAAGCCACCGGTGCGACGCCCCTGCGTCGCGCTTCCTTCGCGTGCGCCCCACGGCGCCCCCAGCGGATCTTCGCCATGTCCCCGTCCCGGGATGCTTCCTTCCTGCCGGCTTCGCCGGCGCGCCGCCGCTTCGTCCAGGGCCTGGCCCTGGCCGGCGTGGCCGGCAGCGGCCTGCTGCGCGGCAACGCGCTGGCCATGACCCCGGCCGTGCTCAGCGGCCACGACTTCGACCTGGCCATCGGCCAGACCCTGCTCGACATCACCGGCCGCCCGCGCCCGGCGGTGGCGGTCAACGGCCAGGTGCCGGCGCCGCTGCTGCGCTGGCGCGAGGGCGACACGGTCAGCGTGCGCGTGCACAACCGCCTGCCCAACGTCCCCAGCTCGATCCACTGGCACGGCATCCTGCTGCCGGCCAACATGGACGGCGTGCCGGGCATGAGCTTCGACGGCATCGCGCCGGGCGAGACCTGGCTGTACCGCTTCACCCTGAAGCAGTCCGGCACCTACTGGTACCACAGCCATTCGCTGTTCCAGGAGCAGGCCGGGCTGTACGGGCCGATCATCGTCGATCCCCTGCAGCCGCCGCCGTACCGCTACGACCGCGAGCACGTGCTGCTGTTCTCGGACTGGACCGACCTGGCCCCGGACGCGCTGTTCCGCCGGCTGAAGAAGGCGCCCGGGTACGACAACCTCTACCGGCGCACCGCCACCGACTTCCTGCGCGACGTGCGCCGCGACGGCCTGCGCGCCACCCTCGCCGAGCGCGGCATGTGGGGGCGCATGCGGATGACGCCCAGCGACCTGTCCGACGTCAACGGCAACACCTATACCTACCTGCTCAACGGGCAACCGCCGGCGGGCAACTGGACCGGGCTGTTCCGCCCGGGCGAGAGGGTGCTGCTGCGCCTGGTCAACGCCGGCGCGATGACCCACTTCGACGTGCGCATCCCGGGCCTGGAGATGACCGTGGTCGCCGCCGACGGCCAGTACGTGCACCCGGTGAGCGTGGACGAACTGCGCATTGCCGCGGCCGAAACCTACGACGTGATCGTCGAGCCCACTGGCCAGGACGCGTACACGATCTTCGCCCAGGACCTGGGCCGCACCGGCTTCGCCCGCGGCACGCTGGCGGTGCGCCACGGCCTGGCGGCGCCGGTGCCGGCGGTGGATCCGCGTCCGCTGCTGGCCATGGGCGACATGGCCCATGGCGGACACGCGGGCCATGGCGGACAGGGCAGGCACCGGACCGGGCACCACGACACCACCGGCCAGGCGCACGCCGGGCACCAAGCGGCGCAGGCGCACGCGGGCCACGACGGGCATGGCGGCCATGCTCCGGCCACGCCACGCGGCGTCGTCCACCCGCCCACTGAAGCCGGCAATCCGCTGGTGGACATGCAGGCCTCGCCCACCGGCCCGCGCCTGGACGATCCGGGCATCGGCCTGCGCGGCAACGGCCGCCGGGTGCTGGCCTATGCCGACCTGCGCAGCCTGTTCGAGGATCCGGATGGACGCGAGCCGGGCCGCGAGGTCGAGCTGCACCTGACCGGGCACATGGAGAAGTTCGCCTGGTCGTTCAACGGCGTGCCCTTCGCCTCGGCCGAACCGCTGCGCCTGAACTACGGCGAGCGCGTGCGCATCGTGCTGGTCAACGACACGATGATGCACCACCCCATCCACCTGCACGGGATGTGGAGCGACCTGGAAGACGCGCAGGGCCGCTTCCAGGTGCGCAAGCACACCGTGGACATGCCGCCCGGCACCCGCCGCAGCTACCGCGTGCGCGCCGACGCGCTCGGCCGCTGGGCCTTCCACTGCCACCTGCTCTACCACATGGAGGCCGGGATGATGCGCGAGGTGCGCGTGGAGGAATCCGCATGAAGCGCCTGCTCCCGATGCGCATCCTTCCCGCGATCCTGCTCGTGCTGCCTCCGGGTGTTGTTCCGGCGGCAGCCCGGGAGGGCGGCCACGGCGACCATCGCCGGCCTGTGTCCGCCCAGCCAGCGTCCGCGGTTCATGACCACCACGCCGGGCATTCCGGGGCCGCGCCGCGCCCGTCCGCGCACGACCCGGATGCCGGCCACGCAGAGGCCACGTCCGCGGCGCCTGATGCCCCCGGACACGGGCACGGGCACGGGCACGGGCACGACGGCCATGCCAACCATGCGACGACGTCGCACGGAGCCCACGACCACGCGCCTGCGCCTGCGCCTGCACAGGCCCCGCATGGCACGCATGCGCAGCGCGCGTCCCATGCCCATGTCACCCATGACGACCTGGCCCCTGCCGCGACCCCGCCGCATGACCACGCCGCGCATGCCATGCCTCAGGCACATGGCGCAGCTCCGGCACAGCCGGCCCCCCGCGAGCCGATCCCGCACCCGACCGACGCCGACCGCGCCGCGGCCTTTCCCCCGTTGCGGCATGGCCACGCCCACGGCGGCGGTATCAACAGCCTGGTCCGCTTCGACAGGCTGGAGGGCTGGGATGCGGATCCGGGCACCGGCCAGGCCTGGGAGGCCAGGGCCTGGGTCGGCGGCGACGTGCAGCGCCTGTGGCTGCGCAGCGAAGGCGAGCGCGAGGACGGGCGTACCCTTGCCGCGGACCTGGAGGTGTTCTACGGCCGCGGCATCAGTCCCTGGTGGGACCTGCTGGCCGGCGTGCGCCACGACTTCGCCCCGGGCGACAGCCGCACCTGGGCTGCACTGGGGGTGCAGGGCATGGCCCCGTACAAGTTCGAGGTGGCGGCCACTGCCTACCTCGGCAGCGGGGGCCGCACCGCGCTGCGTGCCGAGGTCGAATACGAGCTGCCACTGACCCGCCGGCTGCTGCTGCAACCCAAGCTGGAACTTGAGCTGCACGACCGGGACGATGTGCGCCGTGGCATCGGTACCGGCCTGTCCACCGCCGAGGCCGGGGTGCGGCTGCGCTGGGCGGCCACGCCGCGGTTCGCGCCCTACTTCGGCGTGGTCCACGAGCGCAGCTTCGGCGATACCCGCCGCTACCGGGTCGCGGAACATGGCCAGGCGCGCGACACCCACTGGGTCGCCGGCCTGCGCTGGTGGTTCTGAGCGACGCAGCCCCGGGCAGGGCCCCCTAGGGGAGGCCCTGCCCGGGTTCTTCGCCGACGCCGGCGCGGCGCGAGGCGTCGAGGCGCCCGACCAGTTCGACTGCGGCCTCGTACGCCTGTGCCATGTCTTCCAAATGCGTCCGGTCGCCATCGCGGCGGTATGCGTGCAGCGCGAATCCCAGCAGGTTGAGCCGGTTGCGCAGTTCATGCAGCAGCAGCTCATCTCCCTCGGGCTGGCTCATGGCGGTTGCGCCTCGATCGGTAGTGGGCCGACGACAGCCCGCGGGCGTGGCGGCGGCCGGCCCCGGGATGATGCGGCGGCCGCCG
>NZ_ALIP01000023.1:0-9331 GCF_000283075.1 Pseudoxanthomonas sp. GW2 | reverse complement strand
GCCGCCGATCGGCGGCAGGCGGCGGCGGGGCGGGGCGTGATCCACATCGAGCGCTCGCGCTTCCTGTGGCAGGGACGCCTGCACGAGCGCATCGTCTGCTCCAACTACGACCGCGTGCCGGTGTCGGTGCCGCTGACCCTGGAGTTCGCCGCCGACTTCCGCGACATGTTCGAGGTACGCGGCATGGAGCGCGTGCGCCGCGGCAACTACCCGCAGGTGGAGGCCGCGGCCGACCGCGTGGTGCTGCGCTACCAGGGCCTGGACGGGGTGGAGCGGCGCACCGTGCTGGCCTTCTCCACCGCGCCGGCGCGGCTGGAGGAGGGCATGGCGCGCTTCGAACTGCGGCTGGACCCGCGCGCGAGCTTCGCCCTGTACCTGGAGGCCGGCGCCGACGCCGGCCAGCCGGAAGCCACCCGCCACCGCCGGGCCATGGCCCAGGCCCGGCGCGCGCTGCGCGCGCGGCGCCGCTCCGGGGCGCGCCTGCGCGGCAGCGGCCTGCTGTTCGATGCCTGGGTGGAGCGCTCGCGCACCGACATCGCCTTGCTGGCCAGCGACCTGCCTTCGGGACGCTACCCGTACGCCGGCATTCCCTGGTTCTCCACCCCGTTCGGGCGCGACGCCATCATCACCGCGCTGCAGACCCTGTGGCTGGACCCGGGCCTGGCGCGCGGCGTGCTGGCCTTCCTCGCCGAACGCCAGGCCGCGGAGGATTCCAGCTTCCGCGATTCGGCGCCGGGCAAGATCATGCACGAGGCCCGCAAGGGCGAGATGGCGGCGCTGGGCGAGGTGCCGTTCGGCCTGTACTACGGCGGCGTGGACACCACCCCGTTGTTCGTGGCCCTGGCCGGCCGCTACTTCCGCCGCACCGGCGACCGCGCCTTCATCGACCAGCTGTGGCCGGCGCTGCAGCGCGCCACCGGCTGGATCGAGCGCAGCTGCGACGCCGACCCGGACGGCCTGCTGGCCTACGCGCGCGGGCAGGACAGCGGCCTGTCCAACCAGGGCTGGAAGGACAGCGAGGACTCGGTGTTCCACGAGGACGGGCAGCTGCCCTCCGGCCCGATCGCGCTGGTGGAGGTGCAGGGCTATGCCTACGAGGCGCTGCGGGCGATGGCGGCGCTGGCGCGCGAGCGTGGCGAGCACGCGGCGGCGCAAGCCTGGGAGGCGCGCGCCGGGCGCCTGCGCCGGACCGTGGAGGCGCGCTTCTGGGACGAGGCGCTGGACTTCTACGCGCTGGCGCGCGATGGCGACGGGCGCATGTGCCGGGTGCTGGCCTCCAATCCCGGGCACCTGCTGTACGTGGGCCTGCCGCCACCGGAGCGCGCGCAGCGGGTGATCGCGCAGCTGGCCTCGCCGCGCTTCGACAACGGCTGGGGCGTGCGCACCCTGGCCGCGGACCAGCCGCGCTACAACCCGATGTCCTACCACAACGGCTCGGTATGGCCGCACGACGTGGCCCTGTGCGCGGCGGGCATGGCGCGCTACGGCGCGCGCCGCCAGGCGGCGCGCCTGCTGGGCGAGGTGTTCGAGGCGGCGACCCATTTCGACATGCGCCTGCCGGAACTGTTCTGCGGCTTCCCGCGCAGCGCCGGCGAGCCGCCGATCGCCTATCCGGTGGCGTGCACGCCGCAGGCCTGGTCGGCCGGCTCGGTGTTCATGCTGCTGCAGGCCTGCCTGGGCCTGGAGGTGGATGCGCTGGCCGGCGAGGTGGCGATCGAGCACCCGCAGCTGCCGCCGGGCGTGGACCGGCTGTGGGTGGAGCGGCTGGACGTGGGCGGGGCGCGCCTGGACCTGGTGTTCGAGCGCATCGGCGAACGCGTGGTCGCCGCCCGCGCCGGTGGCGCCGAATCGGTCCGGGTAAGCGTGCGGCTGTAGCCGCCGCGCAAAAGCGAAGGGCCGCATCGCGCGGCCCTTCGCTGGTTCCGGCCGCCGCGGATGCGGCGGGGCGGATTACTTCAGCCTGGCGTCGGCGCGCAGCGCCTCGGCCTTGTCGGTCTTCTCCCAGGAGAAGGCGGTGGCGACCTGCTTCTTGCCGGCGCCGTCGGTGTAGCTGACCTCGTACGGCTTGCGGCCGAAGTGGCCGTAGGCGGCGGTGGCCTGGTACACCGGGTGCACCAGGTCCAGCATCTTGATGATGCCGTACGGACGCAGGTCGAAGTGCTTGCGGATCAGCTTCTCGATCTGCGCGTCCGGGATGCGGCCGGTGCCGAAGGTGGTGACCGAGATCGAGGTGGGTTCGGCCACGCCGATGGCGTAGGACACCTGCACCTCGCACTTGTCGGCCAGGCCGGCGGCGACCACGTTCTTGGCCACGTAGCGGGCGGCGTAGGCGGCCGAGCGGTCGACCTTGGACGGGTCCTTGCCGGAGAACGCACCGCCGCCGTGGCGGGCCATGCCGCCGTAGGTGTCGACGATGATCTTGCGGCCGGTCAGGCCGCAGTCGCCCACCGGGCCGCCGATCACGAAGATGCCGGTCGGGTTGATGTGCAGCTTCTTCTTCGGCAGCGTCTCCAGCCACTTCTTCGGCAGCACCGGCTTGAGGATGTACTCGTAGACGCCCTCGACGATGTCCTTGTGCCTGATGCCCGGGTCGTGCTGGGTCGACAGCACCACCGCGTCCAGGCCCACCACCTTGTTGCCGTCGTAGCGCAGGGTGACCTGGCTCTTGGCGTCCGGGCGCAGCCACGGCAGCGGCGAGTTCTTCTTCTTGCGGACCTTGGCCTGCTGCTCGACCAGGCGGTGCGAGTAGTAGATCGGGGCCGGCATGAACTCCGGCGCCTCGTTGCAGGCGTAGCCGAACATCAGGCCCTGGTCGCCCGCGCCCTGTTCCTCCGGCTTCTTGCGGTCCACGCCGGCGGCGATGTCCGGGGACTGCTTGCCGAGCATGTTGATGATGGCGCAGGTGTGGCCGTCGAAGCCGACGCCGGAGTTGTCGTAGCCGATCTGGTTGATGATGCGGCGCGCCAGCGCCTCGATGTCCACCCACGCGGTGGTGGTCACCTCGCCGGCGACGATGGCGGCGCCGGTCTTCACCAGGGTCTCGCAGGCCACGCGGGCGCGCTTGTCCTGCGCCAGGATGGCGTCCAGGACCGCATCGGAGATCTGGTCGGCGATCTTGTCCGGATGGCCCTCGGAGACCGATTCGGAGGTGAAGAGATAGCTGGACATCGGGCTATATCCCTGTATTCGGATGAAAAGATGGCCGCGCATGATACACGCGCGCGCGCCGTCCTGCATTCTGCCGCCGCCGGGGTCGGTTTCCGTTAACGGGGGCGCCCCCGCCGCGGGCCGGCGTGAAGGCCGGCTGCTAGCATCCGGGCCATGGATTCGCTGACCCAGATCGTCCTCGGCGGCGCCGTCGCCGCCGCCATCGCCCCCGCCCGCCACCGCCGCGCCGCGCTGCTGGCCGGCGCCGCCCTCGGCACCCTGCCGGACCTGGATTCGCTGCCGATCATGCTGGCCAGCGACGATCCGGTGGTGCTGATGACCGCGCACCGCAGCTTCAGCCATTCGCTGTTCGTGCTGCCGCTGCTGGGCTGGCTGCTGTGGTGGCTGTTCCGGCGGTACGGGCGTGGGCGGGTGGCGCAGGCGCCGGCGCGCTGGTTCTGGGCGATCCAGCTGGCGCTGGTGACGCATCCGCTGCTGGACGCGTTCACCGTCTACGGCACCCAGCTGTGGTGGCCGCTGCCGGTGCCGCCGGTGATGTGGTCCAGCGTGTTCATCATCGATCCGCTGTACACGGTGTGGCTGCTGCTGGGCTGCGGGGTCGCCTGGTGGGCGCGGGAGCGGCCGCTGGCGCAGCGCGCGCTGGTGGCTGGCCTGGTCCTCAGCAGCGCCTACCTTGGCTGGTCGCTGGCGGCCAAGGCCATGGTCGAGCGCCAGGCCCAGCGCACCCTGGCGGCCATGGGCCTGGGCGATGCGCCGCGCTTCTCGGTGCCGATGCCGTTCAACACCCTGCTGTGGCGGGTGGTGGCGATGACGGCCAGCGGCTTCGTCGAGGGCGAGCACTCGCTGGTGGCCGACCAGGGCCCGATCGCGTTCCGCGGCCATCCGTCCAATACCCAGGCCCTGGCCGAGGCCGCGCAGATCCCGGCGGTGCAGCGCCTGGCCTGGTTCAACCACGGCTTCATGAAGGCGCGCGAGCGCGACGGCCGCCTGGAACTGTCCGACCTGCGCATGGGCGCCGAACCGGACTACAGCTTCGTGTTCGTGGTGGCCCAGCGCGGTCCCGACGGCCGCTGGCAGGCGATCCGGCCGCAGCAACTGCGCCTGCCCTGGGAAGCGCGCCGGCGCCTGGGGCCGATGTGGCGGCGGATCTGGGAGGCGCCGGAGTGATTGGGGTTTCTTGATTCGTGATTCGTGATTCGGGATTGCGCAGTTTCCCTCTCCCCGTGGGAGGGGGCGCGGGAGGGGGCGGGATCACGACACATCGCCCCGGTCGCAACAGCCACGCTTCAGCGCTGCCGTCGCTACGCGCTCAGGCCACCTCGGGCAGGGCGAACGCCACGCCGGCTTCCAGCGCGTCGAAGTAGTCGCGGGTCAGGGCCAGCTGCTCGGCGGCGGTCTGGGCGCGGTTGACCACGGCGCGGAAGGCGGCGTTCTCCGGGCGGTCCTTCGCGTACCAGCCCAGGTGCTTGCGGGCGATGCGCACGCCCTGTTCCTCGCCGTAGAACGCGTGCAGCGCCTGCAGGTGGCCAAGCAGGATGTCGCGCACCTCGGCCACGGCCGGCTCTGGCAGCTCCTCGCCGGTGGCCAGGTAATGGGCGATCTGGCGGAAGATCCACGGCCGGCCCTGCGCGGCACGGCCAACCATGACCGCGTCGGCGCCGGTGTAGGCGAGCACGAAGGCGGCCTTGGCCGGCGAGTCGATGTCGCCGTTGGCCACCACCGGGATGCGCAGGCGCGACTTCACCTCGGCGATGGTGTCGTACTCCGCCTGCCCGGTGTAGTGCTGGTTGCGGGTGCGGCCGTGGATCGCCAGCGCGGCGATCCCGGCGTCCTCGGCGATGCGGGCGATGGCCGGCGCGTTGCGCACCTCGGCGCACCAGCCGGTGCGGATCTTGAGCGTGACCGGCACCTCGACCGCCGCCACCACCGCCTCGAGGATGCGCGCCACCAGCGCCTCGTCGCGCATCAGCGCCGAGCCGGCCCAGGCATTGCACACCTTCTTGGCCGGGCAGCCCATGTTGATGTCGATGATCTGCGCGCCCTGGTCGACGTTGTAGCGCGCCGCTTCGGCCAGCTGCCGCGGCTCGGTGCCGGCGATCTGCACGCTGACCGGATCCGGCTCGCCGGCGTGGTCCATGCGCCGCAACGACTTGGGGGTGTTCCAGAAGCGCGGGTCGGAGATGGTCATCTCCGACACCGCCAGGCCCGCGCCCAGCTGCTTGCACAGCAGCCGGAACGGCTTGTCGGTGACGCCGGCCATCGGCGCCAGCACCACCCTCGGCTCGATCGCGTAGGGACCGATCCGCATCGCCGCCGCCTCAGCCCGGGAAGCGGGCCAGCACCTCGTCGTGGCCCGGCATCGAAGCGGCCGCGCCGGGGCGCTCGGTGGACAGCGCGGCGAAGCGGTTGGCGTAGCGCACGTGGGTGGCGAAGGCCTGCTCCGGGGCACGCGCCAGCGAGGCGGCCAGGGCGCCGTTGAAGGCGTCGCCGGCACCGGTGGTATCGCTGGCGGCCACGCTCTCGGCGCCGATCCGGTAGTAGGGCTGGGCATCACCGCGCAACTGCTCCTCGGCATGCGAGACGAACACGCCCACCGAGCCCATGGTCACCACCACGGTGCCGTGCGGCAGCAGCTTGCGGCACAGCGCGTGCAGGCGCGCGCCATCCAGCGCGGCCACCGCGTCCGGCTCCACCCGCTCGCCGACCTGGCGCGCGAGCAGGGCGGCGAATTCGGTCTCGTTCGGGGTCAGCACGTCGGCCAGGCGCAGCAGGCCCATGCTGGCCTGCGCGTTGGCCGGCGCCGGGTTGAGCACGGTGGTGGTGCCGGCCTCGCGGGCCATGGCCAGCGCCGCCTCGATTGCATCCACCGGTGATTCCAGCTGGGCCAGCAGCACGCCGGCCGCGCGCGCCAGCGCCGGGTCGGCGGTGACGTGGGCCACGCCCAGCACGCCGTTGGCGCCGGCGCCGATGACGATGGTGTTGCGGCCGCGGGCGTCGACGTAGATGCCCGCGGTGCCGGTGGGCTCGCTGCTGGACTCGGCGCGCAGGTCGATGCCGTCGGCCGCGGCCAGTTCGCGCGCCAGCGCGCCGCCGGCGTCCTCGCCGAGGGCGCAGATGAAGGTGGTCGGCGTGCCGGCGCGGGCGGAGGCCACGGCCTGGTTGAAGCCCTTGCCGCCGGGGCCGGTCATGTACTGGCCGGCAATGGTCGCGCCGGTGGCGGGGAGTTCGTTGCAACGCCAGACATGGTCGACGTTGAAGGAGCCGACGACGATGACCGGATTCATGGAGCCTCTGCTGCGTCTGGACTACGGGGGGAATGGCCAGGCCGGGCGCGGGGGCGCGCGGCCGCCGGCCGGCGGTCAGCCGAAGTGCGACAGTACACCGGCGATGGTGGCGGTCATGAAGGTGGCGATGGAGCCGCCCAGCACCGCGCGCAGGCCGAAGCGCGCCAGGTCCTGGCGGCGCTCCGGGGCCAGGCCGCCGATGCCGCCGATCTGGATCGCGATCGAGCTGAAGTTGGCGAAGCCGCACAGCGCGTAGGTCGCGATCAGCGCGCCCTCGCGGCTGAGCACCTGGCCCGGCACCTGGCCGTTCACGATCTGCGACAGCTCGGTGTAGGCCACGAACTCGTTGATCACGACCTTCTGTCCGATCAGCGAGCCGACGGTGGTGGCGTCGGCCCACGGCGTGCCGATCACCCAGGCGATCGGCGCCAGCAGGTAGCCGAGGATGGTGGACAGGCTGGTCGGCTTGCCGATCGCCGAGGCGATGCCGGTGACCTCGCCCAGCCAGGTCAGCGGGGCGTTGACCAGGGCGATCAGGGCGATGAAGGCCAGCAGCATCGCGCCGATGTTCAGTGCCAGGCGCAGGCCGTCGCCGGCGCCGGCGGCGGCCGCGTCGATCACGTTGGCGGTGGTCTTCTCCACTTCCATCTTGACCGTGCCGCGGGTCAGCGGCTCGGCGGTTTCCGGCACCAGGATCTTGGCGATCACCAGGGTGGCCGGGGCGGCCATGATGCTCGCCGCCAGCAGGTGCTTGGCGTAGAACACCTGCTGCTCCGGGTCGCCGCCGCCGAGCATGCCCACGTAGGCCGCCAGCACGCCGCCGGCGATATGGGCCATGCCGCCGATCATCATGGTCAGCAGCTCGGACTGGGTCATCTTCGGGATGTACGGGCGCACGGTCAGCGGCGCCTCGGTCTGGCCGATGAACACGCTGGCGCAGACGCTGGTGGTCTCGGCGCCGGACACGCGCATGACCTTGGTGATCGCCCAGGCCATGGCCCGCACCACCGCCTGCATCACGCCCAGGTGGTAGAGCACGCCCATCAGGGCCGAGAAGAAGATGATGGTCGGCAGCACCTGGAAGGCGAAGATGAAGCCCACCGTCGAGGTGTCCATCAGGCTGCCGAAGATGAAGTTGGAGCCCTCGCCGACGAAGCCGAGCACGCGCACGAAGCCGTGGCTCATGGCGTCGAACACCTCGCGCCCGCCCGGCACCAGCAGCACCAGCGCCGCGAAGGCGATCTGCAGCACCACGCCGGTGCCGACCAGCTTCCAGTCCACCGCGCGGCGGTTGTTGGAGAACAGCCAGACGATGCCGATCAGCACGGCCAGTCCGAACAGGCCGAAGCCGATCCGTCCGATTGCCTCGATCATGAGGGTTCCGCGAATGTTAAGGATGTGCGAAAGCGTAGCAGGTCGGCCCCCTGCGCGTATGTATGGAGCACGCCAGGGCCCGTCGCCAAAGGCGGCGCAGGGGTGTTGCGACGATCGCCGGGCGCCTTGTTGCGCGGCCCCGCGGCGGACGCGCCTACACTGCCGCATCCGTGATCCACAGGAGTGACTCCGATGCAATACCGCCGCCTTGGCGCCACCGGCCTGCAGCTGTCCGCGCTTTCCTTTGGCGCCTGGATGACCTTCGGCCGCCAGGTCGGCCGCGGCCAGGCCCGCGAACTGGTGGCCGCGGCCTGGGACCACGGCATCAACTTCTTCGACAACGCCGAGGCCTATGCCAACGGCGAGGCCGAGCGGGTGATGGGCGACGTGATCGCCGACCTGCGCCTGCCGCGCGACGGCTTCTGCGTTTCCAGCAAGGTGTTCTTCGGCGCCGCCGAAGCGCCGCGCCCGACCCAGCGCGGGCTGTCGCGCAAGCACGTGGTCGATGCCTGCCACGCCGCGCTGAAGCGGCTGCGGGTGGACTACCTGGACCTTTATTACTGCCACCGCCCGGATCCGGACACGCCGGTGGAGGAGACGGTCGCGGCGATGGACATGCTGGTGCGCCAGGGCAAGGTCATGTACTGGGGCACCTCGGAATGGCCGGAAGCGCTGATCCGCGAGGCGGCACGCTTCGCGCGCAGCGAGCACATGGCCGCGCCGGTGGTCGAGCAGCCGCAGTACAACCTGCTGCACCGGCAGCGGGTGGAGCTGGAGTACGCACCGCTCTATTCGGAGCTGGGCCTGGGCACCACCACCTGGTCGCCGCTGGCCTCGGGCCTGCTGACCGGCAAGTACGCCAACGGCCTGGCCGGGGAGGGCAGGCTGGCCCAGGCCGATGCCGGCTGGCTGCAGCCGCTGGTGCTGGGCGACCCGCAGGAGCGCCGGCTGGAGCGCGCGCAAGCCTTCGTCGAGGCGGCGGCCCGGCTCGGCGAGGCGCCGGCGCCGCTGGCCATCGCCTGGTGCCTGCGCAATCCGCATGTCAGCAGCGTGATCCTCGGCGCCAGCGGGGTGGAGCAGCTGCTGCAGAACCTCACCGCGCTGGACGTGGCGCAGCGCCACGACGAGCAGGTGTGGCAGCGGCTGGAGGTGGTCACCACCCGCTGAGGCGTTGACACGCAAATGCGAATTATTATCATTGGCGGGGCTGGAGCCTTCCCGTCCCCCCCGCTGGAGTCCGCAATGAACGTGCATCGCCTGAGCCTGCCTTCGTCCTCCGTCCGCAGCACCCCGGACGGCGCCAGCGTTTCCATCGATGCCGAGGCCCTGAGCAGCGAGCAGCTGCTGCGCGGCCGCCGCGAGATCCTGATCCGCCACGGCGACCGCGTGTATCGCCTGCGCCACACCAGCAACGACAAGCTGATCCTCACCAAGTAACGCCTGCGGCCCCGGCCCCGGCGTCCTCCCTCCCCCGCGCCGGGCGCCGTGGCCGCGGCGCGCCAGGC